>NZ_JBHXME010000251.1:0-11376 GCF_042721125.1 Streptomyces sp. NPDC058469 | reverse complement strand
CCCCTAGGGGTCGGGGCTGCGCCCCCCCGGACCCCGCTGGGTCGGATGTCGGGTGCGGGTCCGTTGTGGCTGGTCGCGCAGCTCCCCGCGCCCCCAGGGGTCGGGGCTGCGCCCCTGGACCCCGCTCGGTTGCGTCCCGGGCGCGCCCACGCGGCGGGGCCGCAAATCGACAAGCCCCCGCGCCCCTTGAAGGCCGCTGTGCCGCCCCCTATGGGCGCTTCTACCTGCGGGCGAGATAGACGCCCAACGCCCGTTGCAGGACCTTCCCTTGACTTCCCACCGGGCGTTCCCATTCCCCCAGGTACTCCACTGCCCGGCCGCCCGCGCCGGTCTTGAAGAGGAGGCGGCCTACGAGGCGGTCCTCGGCGACCAGGGACGGGGTGATGGAGCGCAGGTCGTACGTGTCCGCGCCCGAGTCCAGTGCCTCGCACAGCATTCGCCACAACAGGAGGCTGCTGGGCCGGAGTTCACGACCGCGACGGCCGGACGCGGGGTACGAGTGCCAGACGCGGGGGCCGACGCTGATCATCAGGGCGGAGGACAGCACCTCGTCGTCGTACTCGGCGAGATAGATCCGCAGCCGGTCGGACTCCTCGGCGTTCAACGCCTGCCACATGCGCCGGAAGTAGTCCAGGGGACGGGGCTTGAAACCGTCCCGCTCCGCCGTGGCCCGGTACAGCCGGTGGAACGCGGGCAGATCGTCGGCCGAGCCCCAGAAGACCCCGACCCCGCCGCCCTCGGCCGTCTGCAGCGACTGCAGCCAGTGGGGCGAGAGGGCGGCCCGCAGTTCGTTCGCCGACCGCCCTGCCAAAGGGATGTGGCACCCGTAGCGCGGCTGCCCGAGCCCGAACCCACTCCCGTCCGCCTCCTTGCAGCGCCGCCACCCCAGCCGCCGCAACCGCTCCGCCGCGTCCAGCGCGTACCCGTCGATGCCGTCCGTGGGCAGATCCCGCAGATGCCGTACGGAGGGGTCGGCGATGCCCGCCGCGACGGTGGCCGCGTCCCAGTGCCGGACGACGAGCGGCGGGCCGATGCGGACCGAGAACGCGCCCTCCTTCTCCAGGTGCGCGATGAGGGGGTCCAGGAAGCGTTCCGGACGCTGGCTGTGCCAGTCGATCGCCGGCCCGTCGGGGAGGTAGGCGAGAAAGCGACCGGTGCCGGGGAACGCCCGGTACAGCACGAGCGCTACGGCGACCAGCGCCTCCCCCTCGAACCAACCGACGCTCTCCGCCGTCCAGTCGGGCTTCACGTCGGCCCACTCGGGGATCTGGAGATGGCTCGCGTCCGGGTGCAGCCGGAGATGGTCGAGGTGTTCCTCGCGGGTGATCCCCTTCACGTACGGGCTGGTCATGGGCACGACGCTCCTGTTCGGCGGCGGCCACCGTAAGCCGGGGCTCACCGGGCGGGTCAAGACTTCACAGCTGTGAACTCCGCCCACACCTGCTTGCCGCGTCGGCCCTGTCTGGGCGTGACGCCCCACTGGCTCGCCACGGACGCGATCAGGAAGATGCCCCGTCCGCTCTCCGTATCCCAGTCGGGTTCGGTGTACCAGACGGGCAGTTCGGGCGAACGGTCGGCGACGGCCACCCGAACCCCGCCTTCCGGGAGTGTGCGGAGGCGTAGTTCGCACTCCGGGGACTTCACGTGGCGGTGGACGTTGGCCAGCATCTCGGTCACGCAGAGCGTCGCGGCGTCGGCGAGTTCGGGGTACCCCCAGGCGGCCAGCTGCTCCCGGACGACTTGGCGCGCGGCGGCGAACCGCTCTGGTTCCGCGAGGAGTTGGAGGACCACTTCTGGGGGCGATTGCGTGTGCATGCCCTCACGGTGGGTGATATGTGGCTAGCCTGAACAGGACTTTCGGTGGCACACAAGGGAGTGTGCGGGCAAGGGGGTTGGCTGTGCAGGACGGTGTCGAAGGCTCGTCGAGCATGAAGATGTTCGGGGCGGTGTCGCGTGCGCTGCGGGAGGCCCAGGGGAGTACGCGGGAGCAGTTCGGGGCGCATGTGGGGTACTCGGCGTCGCAGGTGGCGATGGTCGAGCGAGGCGAGCGGATGCCGAGCTTGCAGTTCATCGCGAGGGCGGGGGAGTTCCTGCATGCGCGGGTTGCGATCGACGCGGCGGCGGAGCATCTGGAGCGGCGGCGGTATCCGTCGTGGTTCGACGACTATCTGGAGCGGGAGGTCGAGGTGGTCAGCCTGTGGTCGTACAACACGCATGTCCTGCACGGCCTCGTGCAGACGGAGGGGTATGCGCGTGCTGTTCTCGGTGCGCGCGTCCCAACGTTGGACGAAGACGAGATCGAAGCCCGAGTGCAGGCGCGCATGACCCGGCAGGCGTTGCTCACTCGCGTGCCGCGCGTGTCCTTGGCGTTGGTCATCGAGGAGTGGGTGTTGAGGCGCCCGGTCGGCGGACAGGCCGTTATCAAGGGGCAGTTGGAGAGGTTGTTGGAACTCACCGAGCAGCGCAACATCTCGATCCAGGTCATGCCGACGAGCGTGGAACTCCACGCTGGATTCAATGGCGCATGGACGCTGCTGGAGACCCCCAAGCGGGAGTGGGTCGCGTACGTTGAAGGTCAGGCCGGGGGGCTGGTTATCGAAGATCGCGAAGAAGTCAGCGCGATGTTCCAGCGGTTTGGCATGATTCGGTCCCAGGCGCTCCCGCCGGGGGAGTCCGCGAAGCTGATCGAGAGGTTGGTGGGCGAACTATGAGCACCGCAGATCTGACGTGGTTCAAGTCCAGCTACAGCGGAGATGCTGGCGGTGAATGCCTCGAAGTCGCCCTGGAATGGCGGAATTCGTCGTACAGCGGCGCGGAGGGCGGGGAGTGCCTCGAAGTCGCCCTTGAGTGGCGGAAGTCCTCGCGCAGCGGTGACGCCGGCGGCCAATGCCTCGAAGTCGCCCTGGAACCAGCCCAACCCACGGTCCACATCCGTGACTCGAAGGCCAAGTCCGGTCCCGCGCTGGCGTTTCCCCTGGGCGAGTGGACGGCGTTCGTGGGCTTTGCCGCCGAGGTGTGACTCAGGTGGGCCACGTCGTGAGCAGGTCCGCCGGGCCGTAGGCCGCGTAGAGCCCCGTGCGGTCGGTTCCGCTGCACGAGACGGCCACTTGTTGCCGACCGTCACCTCGCCCAACTCGCGGTCCGCCAGACCTGACATCAAAGTTACTGACATTGATGTTGGTGACACGGATGCTAGTAGCGCCGATGTCCGCTTGATGGGGCGGGCGTTTTCGCTGGCTCTCGGAAGTTGCGCGGTGCGCGGAACGCCCAGCCCCAGGGGGTAGGGCGCAGAAGTGTGACACTCAGCGCCCAAGTGTCACACTTTCGCGAGGAGGGTCCCCTCTGGCGGGCCCCGGTAAAGGGCGTTTTCGCTGGACGAATGGACGACTTTCGTAAACCTGGTCGCAAAGTCGGCGCTACAGTAATCACGTTCTCACCCTCCGTGCGCCAACACGGAGCGGCCCTCAGCGGTGCGCCAACACCAATCTGAGGGCCTACACCGACAAGTGGAAGGTCCGTCCACCGCGATGCTGCAGCATGCTATCCCGCCTGCCCGCTTCTTCTCTCAGACCCCGAACGAGATCATCCGGCATCCCCGCCTCAACGGGACCGCCGTTCGACTCCTCCAGTGGGCACTGTCCCTCCCCGAGGGTTCGAGGGAGACCGTCCAGTCCATCGGCGAGAAGATGCCGGAAGGCCGCCTCGCGGTCCGCAAGGCCCGGCGGCAACTGGAGGAAGAGGGCTACCTCCACACTCGGCGCAGCCAGGACCCCGAGACCGGCCAGTGGTCCACCCAAGTGCTCGTATCCAACGTGGCGTTGACGGCACCGGATGAGATCGCCGCCGCGTTCGGGACCGTACGCCCCTCTCCTGATCCGAGTGATCCGAGTGATCCGAGTGACCAGGACCCGCCGGTCGGGGCAGGGGCGGACCAGGCCGTCGGCACATACCCCTTGGGCGAGAACACCGAGGAAAACACCCCCAACCAGCCTGTGCAGCCAGGCGAGTTGGAGCGCGGTGCCGCGAACTTCCTTGCCCGCCTCGGCGACCGCACCCCCGCCCTGCGCCTCGGCGCCGGTGAGATCGAACGGCTCGTGCCCCACGCCACCCGCTGGCTGGAGAGCGGGGTCACAGAGGCCGACCTGTGCCAGGCCCTCACCGCCGACCTGCCCCACCCCGTCCGCTCCCCGGCCGCCCTCGTGTCGTACCGCCTGGAAGCCCGGACTCCGACAATTACCGCTCCACGCAGGCGAGTCGAGACCCTGACGGAGTGCGGGGAGTGCCGCGACCCGTTGCCGCGAGGTGTTCATACGGGCATCTGCCGCAGCTGCGCGGGACTGGTCCCGACGGCATCCTCGGAACCGGCCCCGGTGTTGCTCAACGGCATTGCCCTCGTGAGGGCGGCACTGCGCGCCTGACCGCCGCCGTACGCTCACAGGTTTCTCGCAGGCAACTCACCGGGTTCACCGAAACAACCTCCCTATCGTCATGCACACGCACTGACTGGAGGTGGGGAAAATGAACAGCAGTCACTCCAACACCACGGAGAAGTCGGCCGGTTGGGCCAAGTCCGCCCGCGGCCCCTGGGCGGTCGTCTGCGCGGTCGCGACCGTGATCCTCGGCCCGGCCGCCGTCACGGCCTCCGCGCTCGACCAGGCCAACGCGGCCCCGATGCACCACGCGGTACGGGCCGACCAGACGCAGGCCTACATCTCTACGGACTCGACCCGCCGCCGTACCGCCGCCTAGCTGCTGCGGGTCAGGGCGTTGGTGACGGCGCATAGTGGTGGGCAAGGTTGGTGGCGAGGTCGCGGAGGTGAGTCCTGGCTTCGGTGGGGCCGTGCACAGTGATGGCGCTCCCGAACGGCAGTAGTGCTCGCACGTCCTCCAGATGCAGGAAGCGGATCGTCACCTTGTAGCCGGTGGCGGAGTTTTCATGGTCGTCCGGGACGAGTCGTTGGCCAAAGATCCGTTGCGCTCGCTCGATCTGGGTCTGGTCGATGGTGGCGCTGACCTCTATCGCGTGCTTGTGTTCCCACTGATCAATGAGCGCTGCAGCGACGGTGGCCAGGGTCTGGTTCTCGTGGATCCGTCGTGGCTGGTCGATTTCTTTCCACGTCGTGATTCGTTCGAGTCGGTACATCCGCGGCACTCGGGCACAGTCGGCGACGAGATACCAGATGCCGGCCTTGGCGAACAGCCCGTAGGGATCCACGACCAGGTCGCGTGGGCATGACTCGCGTGGGCTGTCGTACTCGATCCGTAGCCGGCGACCTCGCCGCACTGCGCCGATCAGCGAAGCCGGAGTCGTGCCGGAAGCTCGTGCCTGACGCCAGGGACGGCTGTCCACGTGCACTACGTCGGTGAGCGGCAAGAGCTCGTGACCTCGACATGGCTGTGCAGCAGCGATCTTGGAGAGCGCGCGCCGGCTTTCGACCGATGTGTTGAGCTCGGCACGTTGCTTCTCATCCAGCCCGGTGAGCGACAGATGATCACGCTCACCCGGCGTGAGTCGCGTGAGGTCGAGCCCGGCCCCGGGCAGCATGGTCACGCCTCCGAGGCGGCCCCGGTGTGCGGTCACCGGCAGACCGGCGTCGCGGAGCCAGTTCAGGTCCCGGGTGATGGTTCGGAGGGACGCCCCGAGCGCTGAGGCAAGTTCCTGTGTGGTCACGGCATCCCTCGATTCGAGGAGCAGCATCAGGGAGAAGAAACGGTCCGGGGTCACCCACCAATTTTTTCAGGAATTGCGACATGATGCGGCGCATATCCCGGTCAGGCTGGTGGATACGTACCTACGACCTGGGAGAAGGAACAACCATGACCACATCCGTCGTGTCCATCGTCTACGTGAACGACGCTCCCGCCGCAGCTCGTTTCTACGGCGACCTCCTCGGCGTGAGCCCCTCGTTCGAGACTTCGGGATACATCACCTTCGACCTCGGGCCGGGCGCTGACCTCGGTCTGTGGTCTGGCCAGTTCGAGGATCTGTCACCGGACGTCCCGCGCACCAGTGAGGTCTGCCTGGCCATCGACGGTGGACCCGACGAACTCAACGCGACCTTTGAGCAGTGGAAGTCCAAGGGCGTCACGATCCTGCGCGAGCCTCATGATGCGGGGTTCGGGCTGACCTTCCTCGCAGCCGATCCTGACGGGAACCGTGTCCGCGTCGCACCGCAGGGCTGAAAGGCCGCATTGCGGCAGGCGCGCACGACAGGTGTCGCGCCTGCTGTCGTCCGACTTCGAGAGGACGACGAGTGCCCCACGCGAATGCGCCCCTGAGCGTCGAGGGCCACGGTGATGCGGGATTGCAAGACCGGCCGTCGAGTCCGCACCGGAGTCCGAACGCGACTCCAGCATGGGTCATCGAGCAGATCGAGTCCTGGCGCCGCGAGCACAAGTGGTCCGAGGAAGTCCTCCACGCCCGCCCGCGAGTTCACCAGCGAGGGCGCCCGGTCAGCCGCGATCGCAGTGTGGAACATCCGCTACAACCACCATCGGCCGCATAGTGCTGCCGCCGGAAAGCCGCCGGCAGCGCGCCTTCGCGAGAGCGTCACCAACGTCGAGCCCTCATACACCTAGTCCTCCGGTTCCCAGGCGCGGAGCAGGTCGAGCAGCTCCGGGTCCCCGTCGAGTTGCAGGGAGTCCGCCGAAATACGGTCGTACAGGTAGAGGACCAGATCACTGGCCGGGCCGCGAACGGAGATGCCTGCCGCGTCCGGGTCCTCGCCGGTAGCGGGCAGCCGGGTGGTCCGTGCACCGTCGCCGTCGACCGTGAGGCGCCAGGAGCGGCCCTCGGTGGCGTGGAAGTCGAAAGCGGTGGGTTTGTGCGGCCAGGCGCTCGTCGTGAAGCAGGTGATGAACAGGGTCTCCTCGACACCGTCGAGCGCCAACTCGACAGGCAGCGAGGCCGGCTCGCCCACGGTGAGCTGGGCGTCGTAGGTGTGCACCGCGATCTCCTGGACCTGGTGCCGGGCGACGCCACCGGCGGTGTGCGGCGTCTGCGTGTTACCCCAGCCGGTGAAGCAGCCCTGGTCCGGACCGGCCTCTCGCAGGGCCGCCAGCAACAGCTCGGTCGAGGCGGCCAGCCAGGCCGACAGGGCCTCGCGCTCCTGCGGCGCAACCGTGTCACCCTGGGCCGGGGTCCTGGACGTGGCGTCCGGCCCGGCGGCGACGGTGGCGGCCCAGCGGCGGCGGCCCTCGCCGATGTGCTGCACTAGGTCGGACAGCGTCCACCCGGGGCAGGTCGGCACGGGCAGGTCGAGGCCGGGCGCGGCGGCGATCACGGCGCGGAAGGCTGTTGCACGTTCGTCGATCAGCCGCAGCAGATCGGGAAACTCCAGAGTCCTGTGCACGGCGGTAGTTCTATCAGCTTGATCCATTGGCCCGACAGCGGTTTTCCCAGCCGGTACGGCGGGGAACTCCGGCCCAGGACCCCTTGGAATCAATCATCCAGTGCTGTGACCACATGGGTTCACCGGGTTGGGCCGAGGGCTCGCCTTTATGAGGCCTGGCGTCGGGAGAGAGTCAACCTGCGCCGTTGTCGGTCGATTTCGGTGACGACGACCGTGACCTCGTCGCCGACCTGGAGGACGTCCTCCGGAGTCTCCACAGGCGTCCGGGCGAGTTCTCGAAGATGAACCAGTCCCTCAATGCCGTCGGCGACCCGGACGAAGGCGCCGAACGGGACCAACGTGGTGACCTGCCCTTGCAGCCTCTGGCCCACCGCGAGCCCTTCGACGAACGCTGTGAAAGGGTCCGGCCGCATCCCTTTCAAGGACAGTCTCGCCTCTCCGTTCCAAGTGTCGAACTGGAGGAACTCGCATGAGATGTGCTGTCCGACCCGCACGACGTCCGACATCGCTTCGACACGCCGCCACGACAGTTCGGCGACCGTGATGAACCCGACGCCGGGGAAGACCGGGTGGTCCGGGCCGTCGTCCAGTGACACGAACACGCCGAACCGCTGGATCGCCGCGACCGTCCCGGAGAGAATCTCACCGCGCCGACGCGATGCCAGGAACGCCCAGAGCTCCGGGTTCTCGGTGGCGGTCATCGCCAGTCGGACCCGGCCCTCGTCCAGGTCGACGGCCGTCACTTCAGCGGTGATCCGCCGGCCGACCTCTATGGCCGCGGCGTCATTCCAACGCCAGGAAACGTCCGCCTGCGAGACGAGCCCCAGCGGGCGTGCGGGATACCCGTCCAGGGTCACCGCCACCCCGTGCGACCGCGTGATCTCTGCGGCCGTCCCGCTGCACAGGTCGCCGACGTGGATCCCGGCCAGGAAGTCCCGAGAAGCCTGATCGCCCGGCACTGCCCCCATGCCGTCCAGCCTCCCATGGGGAGCCGTGCGCCGACCCTGATCCAGCCATGGGAGTCAGCGAGCGGCGACCAGTTTCTCCGTGCTGGTGACCGTGCCGTCCGCGTGCTGGGTGAGGCGGAGGACCAGGACGTGTCGGCGGTCGGCCGGGGCGGTCACATAGAACGGCCTGCCCTTGTTCAGGCCGGGTGCCTTGAGCTCCACCCGGGACCCGAAGGCTCCGGCGGCGCTGTTGCAGCCCTTGGCCAGGGTGCGGCCGAAGGGGTCGTGGTCGTGGCGGGTGGCGTCGACGTCGTAGTCGACGAACTTGTCGTCGGGCTTGGCGACAGTCCCGACGTTCATCGTGACCCAGGCGTGGACCTTCACGTCCGAGCAGACGGCGACCTCACTGACGGCTTGCGGGTCCGGGTCGTTGAGTGTCTTGCCCTCGGCCTGCTCTCCGACCAACAGCATGGCGCCGACCACCGAGCCGATCAGCACGACGATGAGGGCGGCACCGAGCAGAATCATCGAACGCGGGCGAACGATCGGAAACATGACCCCTCCGGGGGGTGGACCGAGCGGGTGTTGTCGCTCCATTGGAGGGCCGCGGCCGGGCAGTTGTTCTGATCTCAGTGGCATCAGGACACCGCTGTGACATGTGGGTCGACCCGTCGTTACGGGAAAGCGGAGGAATCAGAGGAAGCGGGACAGGTCCTAATCGGGACAGGTCCTAACTCCGGACAGGTCCTAACTCCGGCCCATGCCCAGGTACTTCTCGCCCGCCGGATCGATGTCCACGCCCAGCCCGTTCAGGAGGCCGGCCAGCATCGTGTAGTACCCGACCGTCGTGATCAGTTCGACCAGCTGACGGTCGGTCAGATGCTTGCGCAGGGTGCCCAACGTGGCGTCTGTGAGGGTGTGTTGAGCCATCAGTTCCGCCGTCGCCGTCAGCAGTGCCGACTCGACCTCGTCGAACTCGCCCTTCTCGGGCCGGAGTTCGACGACCGCCGCCAACTGGTCGGCGGTGAGCCCCGCGTGGAGCGCTATCGGGCGGTGCTGGACGATCCCGTAGGCGCAGTCCGTGCGCGCCGCCACCGACATCACCACCAGCTCGCGCAGCCGTACCGGTATCGACGACCCGAGCACGGCCATGCCCAGGTCGATCGCCGGACCCGTCAGATCCGGGGCGTGGGAGAGCATGCGGAACGCGTTCAACGGGGTGGGAAGCGCGTCCACGGCTGCGGCGGAACGCTCCGGGTACGGTATTCGAGCCACGGTGACCTCACTGGGATTCGGTCGATCGAGCCCATCGACTCGGTCGAGGGGTGGGCAACCGTTGCCGTACCCCCGTCAATCCTGCCGGAACCTCTCCCGCAGCTTCGGGAAACGTTCCGCGAGTACCGCCTCGTTCTCCAGGTTGAGCGGCGCTCCGAGCGGCTCGGCGGGCGCCGGTGGAATCCCCAGGTCGGGGGCGACGGCACCGGTGAGCTGTTCGTACGCCTCGTCGGCCGCGTACCCCAGTTCCTCGCCGTCGCCGTCGACCTCGTCGTCGAAGTCGTCGATGAGGTCGGCCAGCGAGTCGGGATCGTGCACGGCACCCTCGTACACCTCACGGCCCTGACCGATCAGCCAGCACCGGAAGAAGTCGAACGCGTCGTCGCTCGCCCCGCCCAGCAGCACCCACGCGGCACCCCACAGATCCCACGTGTACGCGCGGTTGTAACGGGCCTCGAAATGCCGGGCGAAGTCCAGGACCAGCTCCGGGTCCAGCAGCAGAAGCCGGTCGACGAGCAGATCGGCCTGCTCCTCGGGGTCGCCCTCGGCGGCCTCGCGGGTGGCGTCCACCAACTCCCAGAACTCCGTCTCGTCCATCACGGGTCAAGCATCGGTCCTGGAGGGGTGGTGCGCACGTGGAGTGCAGCGGATTGTCACCTGGAGCGGGGCAGATCGTTATGGGCGGCGCGGCGCGGCCGTCCTCATGGGTGGCGGTACAGCGCGGCCAGCCGTAGCGCGTCGTTCGTGAAGCGCGCCCGCAGGCTCTCCGGGGCCAGCACCTCCACGTCCGGGCCGAGTCCCGCGAGCTGGCTGTGGGCCACCTCCTCGGACTCCACCAGCAGGGTCACGGTCACCCACCCGTCGCTGCCCTCCGGCCCGTCCGCGACCTCCAACGCCTCCCGCGCCGCGGCCGGATCGACGGCGTACGGCAGTCTCCGCACCCCGTCCGGCGACAGCCGCACCACGACCTCCGCCCGCAGGATCGACCGCGCGAACTGCGCGGCTCGCTCGTCCCAGAAGGCCGTGAGGTCGAATTCCTCGTCCCGTACGAAGCGCTCGGCGCCCGGCTCCACCGCTGTGAACCGGTCGATGCGGTACACCCGGTGTACCGGGGAGGAATCCCGGCCGGTGACTCGCGCGCACAGGTACCAGACCCCCGCCTTGAGCACGAGTCCGTACGGCTCCAGCTCCCGTTCGACGTCGGAGTCCCCGCGCCGGTACCGCGCGAGCAGCCTCCGGTCGTCCCACACCGCGTCCGCCACGGCGGGGAGCAGTTCGGGTGTCCTGGGCTCGGTGAACCATCCGGGGGCGTCGAGATGAAACCGCTGGGCCGCCGCGTGCGAGGCGTCCGACAGGGAAGGCATCAGTGCCGCCGACACCTTCAGCCGGGCGGCCGACGCGGCGTCTTCCAGCCCCATCTCGCGCAACGCCCCCGGCACCCCGCTCAGGAAGAGCGCCTCGGCCTCGCTGCGGGCCAGCCCGGTCAGCCTTGTCCGGTACCCGCCGACGAGCCGATATCCGCCGGTCCGCCCCCGGTCCGCGTACACCGGGACGCCCGCCTCGGACAGTGCCTGCGCGTCTCGGGTGACGGTCCGCTCGGAGACTTCCAGCTCTCGTGCGAGCTCGGCGGCGGTCATCGAGGGCCGGGACTGGAGCAGCAACACCATCTTGATCAGGCGGGCAGCGCGCATGGCTTCATGATGAGGGATCTCGCCCCCGCCGCCCCTACCCGTCCCATCCCTGGGGGCTGCGCCCCCAGCCCCCCGCTTCGGCCTGAACGGCCTCGTCCTCAAACGCCGGAC
>NZ_JBHXME010000250.1:0-11476 GCF_042721125.1 Streptomyces sp. NPDC058469 | reverse complement strand
CGCTCGCCGGGAGGGCGCAGTTGGCGCGGAGGGCAGCGGTCGTCGTCGGGAGAGACGACAGGGAAGGTGCGATCGAGGCGTTCGAGGCGTTGGCGGCCGGGCGACCGCATCCGGCGGTGGTGCTCGGGCCCGAGACGCAGCCTGCGGGGAGCGGGACCGTGTTCGTGTTTCCCGGGCAGGGGTCGCAGTGGGCAGGGATGGGGTTACGGCTGCGGGAGGAGTCGGCGGCGTTCGCGGCCGCGCTCGATGACTGTGCGCAGGCGCTCGAACCGCATACCGGGTGGCGGCTGCTTGATGTCCTGGCGCTGCCCGAGCTGCCGGGGGGAACCGACGTGGTGCAGCCCGCGCTGTTCGCCATGATGGTGGCGCTCGCCCGGCTCTGGCAGCATCACGGGGTCGAGCCCGACGCCGTGATCGGGCACAGCCAGGGAGAGATCGCCGCCGCGCACATCTCCGGCGCGCTCAGTCTGGACGACGCCGCGCGGGTCGTCGCCGTCCGGGCGCGGGCGCTGCTCGACCTCGCCGACACCGGACGGATGGTCTCCGTCCCGCTCGACGCCGGCTCCGCCGAGGCCCTCATCGGCCGGCTCGGCCTCACCGGGGAGCTGCACATCGCGGCCGTCAACGGGCCCGCCCTGACCGTGGTGGCCGGGACGACCGCCGCCGCCGGGACGCTGCTCGCCCACTGCGCCGCCGAGCACGTCGACGCCCGCATGATCCCCGTCGACTACGCCTCGCACACCCCGCTCATGCGCCCGCTGCGCGCCGTTCTCCTGGCCGAGCTGGGCGACGTGACCGCGATGCCCGCGCGGATCCCGTTCCACTCGACCCTCACCGGTGGCCTCCTGTCCGACACGACCGTCCTGGACGCGGCCTACTGGTACGACAACCTCGCCAACCCCGTCTTGTTCCTGCCGACGCTCACCGCACTCGCCGAAGACCACACGCTGTTCGTCGAGACGAGCCCGCATCCGGTGCTGGCGCCCGCGATCCGGGAGACCGCCGACGCGCCGGTCTCGGCGCATCCGACACTCCGCCGCGACGACGGCGGCCACCGCAGGTTCCTCGCCTCGCTCGCCGGTTTCCGCCTGCACTCGGCCAAGCCCGGCTGGCCCGCGCCGCGCCGCCCGGAGATCCCACTGCCGTCCTACCCGTTCCAGCCGGTCCGCTACTGGCTGGACCCGGCCGGCGACGGCAACGCCGCGGGCACCGGCCTCGACCCGTCCGACCATCCGCTGCTCGCGACGGCCGCCGTGCTCCCCGACGGCCGCTGGCAGGCGACCGGCGTGCTGTCGCCCGAAACGCCCGCGTGGACGCCCGACCACGCCGTGCACGGCGTCCCGCTGCTGCCCGCGACTGCGTTCCTCGACCTGGCGCTGCACGCGGGCGACGTCACCGGCTGCCCTGTCGTGGAGGAGCTGACCCTCCAGGCACCGCTCACCCTGACCGACCCGTGCGACCTGCACGTCTCGGTCACCGCCCCGGACGACCGGGAGCGCCGCAGGATCACCGTCCACTCCCGTCCGCGTTCGGGCGGCGGCTGGACCGAGCACGCGTCCGGGACCCTCGTGCCCACCCCTCCGCAGGCTCTGCCCGCCCACACGTCCTGGCCGCCGGACGGCTCAGCCGCCGCCGACGTCACCGGCCTCTATCCGGCGCTCGCCGACCGTGGCTACGGTTACGGCCCCGCCTTCCAGAACCTGCGCGAGTTCCGCACGCGCGGCGCTGAGCTGCACGCCCTGGTGCGGCTCCCGTCCGACCTGCCCGCCGGACGGCACGGGCTCCACCCGGCACTACTGGACGCCGCGCTCCACGCCCTGCTGCGGGCGAACGTCCTCGACGGCGACGGCCCCGTCAGCCTGCCGTTCTCCTGGTCCGGAGTCCGGCTGTGGGCGACCGGCGCGGAGACCCTGCATGTCGTGCTGACACCGCTGCGGCCCGGCGCGGTCTCCCTGCACGCCGCCGACCCGTCGGGACGGCCGGTGCTGACCGTCGCCGAGCTGACGCTGCGCGAGCAGGCCGGCGGCCCGGCCCCCGCCCGGACCGCGGACGACCTGTTCGACCTCGGCTGGCTACCCGCCGGGCTCCCCGACGCGGACCGTCCGGCGCCGCTCCGGCTCGACGGGCCGCTCGTCGATCTGGCGGCGGCCGTCGAAAGCGGGACGGTCGAAGCCCCCCTGGACGTCGTCGTGCCGCCCGCGATGATCGCCGCGACCTGTGGCCGCGAGCTGGACGACTGCGACTGCCCCGACTCGGTCGCCACCGCCACCATGGCCGCGCTGGCCCTCCTCCAGGAGTGGCTGGCCTCGCCCGCCCTGCACGGCGGCACCCTCACCTTCTGCACCGTCCGCGCGCACCGGCTGCCCGGCGACGACCATCCGATCCACCTGTCACACAGCGCGGTGTGGGGTCTGGTCCGGTCCGCGCAGAACGAGAACCCCGGCCACTTCCAGCTGCTGGACGTCGTCGCCGACGTCCCCGGGGAGATCGCGGCCGGCGTCTCGGCCGCCCACGCCCTTGACGAGAACCAGCTGGCACTGCGCGGCGGGGCCGTCCACGTGCCCCGCCTCGCCAAGGCCGCCGCCGGACGGCTCCTGCCGCCCGCCGGGCCGTCGTGGCGGCTGGACATCACCGGCCTGACCGGGACGTTCGATGATCTCGAAGTGGTCCCGTCCGACGCGCCGGACGTCCCGCTCGGCCCCGGCGAGGTTCGGGTCGCGGTGCGGGCGGCGGGCGTCAACTTCCGTGACGTGTTCGTGTCGCTCGCCATGCGCGAGGGCGAGACCGGGCTAGGCCTGGAGGGTGCAGGCGTCGTCCTGGAGACGGGGTCGGAGGTGACCGGCCTGGCGCCCGGCGACCGGGTGTTCGGGCTGTTCTCCCACGCGTTCGCGCCGTTCGCGGTCGCCGACGCCCAGCATCTGGCGCCGCTGCCGGAGGACTGGACGTTCGAGCAGGGCGCGTCGGCCCCGATCGTGTTCCTCACCGCCTACCACGGCCTCGTGGATCTCGCGCAGATCAGGCGCGGGCAGCGGGTGCTGGTGCACGCGGCGGCGGGCGGCGTCGGGATGGCGGCCGTCCAGCTGGCCCGGCATCTTGGCGCCGAGGTGTTCGGGACGTCGAGCGCCGGCAAGCGGGACGCCCTCGACGCCCTCGGCCTGGACGAGGCGCACCGGGCGGACTCGCGGAGCCTGACGTTCGAGGACACAGTCCGCGAGTCGACCGGCGGCCGCGGCGTCGACATCGTGCTGAACTCGCTGGCCGGGGAATACGTCGACGCCTCGCTGCGGCTCCTCCCCGGGGGCGGCTCGTTCGTCGAGATCGGCAAGACCGACATCCGGGACGCCAGGGCCGTCGCCGCCGACCATCCGGGCGTCGCCTACACCGCGTTCGACCTGCTCGTGGTGGACCCGGACCGGGTCCAGGCGATGATGGGTGAGCTGTCGCGGCTGTTCGCCTCCGGGACGCTGCGGCCGCTGCCGGTCCGCGTCTGGGAACTGGCGGAGGCGCGGGCGGCGCTCCGCCACCTGCAGGAGGGCGCGAACGTCGGCAAGGTCGTGCTGACCCCGCCGCGGGCCCTCGACCCGGACGGCACCGTCCTCATCACCGGCGGCACGGGCACGCTCGGCGGCCTCGTGGCCCGGCATCTGGTGACCGTCCACCGCGCCCGGCGGCTGCTGCTCGTCGGCAGGCGCGGCCTGGACGCTCCCGGCGCGGCCGAGCTGGTCGAGGAGCTGGAGGGCCTGGGGGCGCGGGTGACCGTCGCGGCCTGTGACGCGGCCGACGCCGTCGCCCTGGACACGCTCCTGTCGGGGCTCTCCGCCGAACATCCACTGACGGCGGTCGTCCACGCGGCGGGCCTGCTCAGAGACGCGCCGATCACCGGCCTGACCGAGGAGGCCCTGGAGGAGGTGATGCGGCCGAAGATCCACGCCGCCTGGAACCTGCACCAGCAGACCTGGGACCTCGATCTGGCCGCGTTCGTGCTGTTCTCGTCCGCGACCGGGGTGCTGGGCAACCCCGGGCAGGGCAACTACGCCGCCGCCAACACCTATCTCGACGCGCTCGCCCATCTGCGCCGCGGGCACCGGCTGGCGGCCCTGTCGGTGTCGTGGGGCCTGTGGGAGCGCGGCAGCGGGATGACCGGCGAGCTGACCGACGCCGACCGTGCCCGGCTGCGCCGGGCGGGCCTGACCCCGCTGGCCGACGATCATGCCCTCGCGCTGCTGGACACGGCGCTGCGGCTCGGCAGCCCACACGTGGTGGCGACGCCGCTGCCGCCAGGGACCGCGGCCGCGCATCCGTCGCCGCTGGTGCGCGGCCTGGCGCCCGCGGCCCGGCGGGTCGCGGCGGCGGGCAGCGCCCCCGACGCGACGGGCTGGGCGGGCCTGATCGCCTCCCTGCCGGAGGACGAACGGTACACACGGGTGCTCGGAGAGGTCCGCGACCAGGTCGGGATCGTGCTGGGGCATCCGTCGCCGGAGAGTCTCGACACCGGGCAGGCATTCCGGGAGATCGGATTCGACTCGCTGACAGCGGTGGAGCTCCGCAACCGGCTCAACGCGCTGACCGGGCTGCGACTGCCGACGACGGTCGTGTTCGACCGGCCCACCATCGACTCCCTCACCCGGTTCGTGCTGGAGGAGCTGTCCGGGAGCGTCCCGGCCGCGCCCACGGCCGCCGTCGCGGTGGCGGCCGACGACGATCCGATCGCGATCGTCTCGATGAGCTGCCGTTATCCCGGCGGGGCGGACACCCCCGAAGCCCTGTGGCGGCTCGCCCTGGACGGCGTCGACGCCATCGGGGCGTTCCCCCCCGACCGGGGCTGGAGCGCCGAGCTGTTCGACCCCGACCCCGACCGTCCGGGGACGTCGTACGTCCGGGACGGCGGATTCCTCTACGACGCGGGCGAGTTCGACGCCGAGTTCTTCGGGATCAGTCCGCGTGAGGCGCTCGCCATGGACCCGCAGCAGCGGCTCCTCCTGGAAACCGCGTGGGAGGCGCTCGAGAACGCCGGGATCGACGCGGCGGAGCTGCGCGGCCGTCCGGTCGGCGTGTTCGCGGGCGCCATCGCCCAGGACTACGGGCCGCGCATGCACCACGACCCGCGCGACGTCGGCGGCTACCTGCTGACCGGTTCGATCACCAGCGCGATCTCAGGCCGGGTCTCCTACACGTTCGGGTTCGAGGGCCCCGCCGTGACGGTCGACACCGCCTGCTCGTCGTCACTGGTGGCGCTGCACCTGGCGGCACATTCGCTGCGGTCGGGCGAGTGCGAGATGGCGCTGGCGGGCGGCGTCACGGTGATGAGCTCGCCGGGCATATTCCTGGAGTTCAGCCGCCAGCGGGGCCTCGCCCCCGACGGCCGGTGCAAGCCGTTCTCGTCCGCCGCCGACGGGACGAGTTTCGCGGAGGGCGCGGGACTGGTCGTCCTGGAGCGGCTGTCGGACGCCGAACGCCGCGGGCACACCGTCCTCGCGGTCCTGAAGGGGTCGGCGATCAACCAGGACGGCGCGAGCAACGGGCTGTCGGCGCCGAACGGACCGTCGCAGGAGCGGGTGATCGAGCAGGCGCTGCGCAACGCCGGGCTGACCGCCGGGCAGGTGGACGCCGTCGAGGCGCACGGCACCGGCACCACGCTCGGCGACCCGATCGAGGCGCAGGCGCTGCTCAACACCTATGGCCGCGGCCGTGACGACGCTCCGCTGCGGCTGGGGTCGATCAAGTCGAACATCGGGCACAGCCAGGCCGCCGCCGGCGTCGCGGGCGTGATCAAGATGGTGCAGGCGATGCGGCACGGCACGCTGCCGAAGTCGCTGCACGTGGACGCGCCCTCCCACCACGTCGACTGGGAGTCCGGCGCGGTGGAGCTGCTGACCGAGACGACTCCGTGGCCCGACACGGGACGTCCGCGCCGGGCGGCGGTGTCGTCGTTCGGGATCAGCGGCACCAACGCGCATCTCGTGCTGGAGCAGGCTCCGGAGCCCGTGCCGGTGGACGCCGGTGGCACCGAGGTCGTGGCGGTCCCGCTGTCGGCGCGGACTCCGCAGGCGCTGCGGGACGCGGCCGGGAGGCTCGCGGCCCATCTCGCCGTACGGCCTGAGGCGGCGCCCGGCGGGCTGGCGGCGGCGCTGGCGCGGCGGCGGCCGCTCCAGCACCGCGCCGTGGTGATCGCCGGGTGCGACGACCGGGCTGGGCTCGCCGAGGCCCTCGCGGCGCTCGCCGCCGGTGAGCCGCATCCGGATCTGGTGGTCGGCGAGCCGCGCGGCGGTGGTGTCGCGTTCCTGCTCAGCGGGCAGGGCAGCCAGTTCTCCGGCATGGGACGTGACCTGCATACCGCGTTCCCGGTATTCGCGGCCGCCTTCGACGAGGTCTGTGCGGCGTTCGGGCCGCATCTCGAACGGCCGCTCAAGGACATCGTGTTCGGCGACGACGACGCGATCAACGACACCGCCTACGCACAGCCCGCACTCTTCGCCCTCCAGGTCGCCCTCTTCCGGCTCCTCGAAGACCACGGCGTCCGCCCCGACCAGCTACTCGGACATTCCATCGGCGAACTCACGGCCGCCCACCTCGCCGGACTCTGGACCCTCGACGACGCCGCCCGGCTCATCGCGGCGCGCGGACGGCTCATGAGCGCACTCCCCGCCGGCGGAGGCATGCTCACCGTCCAGGCGGGCGAGGCGGAGCTGACGCGTCATCTGGACGGCGTCGAGGTCGCGGGAGTGAACTCGCCGCGTTCGACGGTGCTGTCCGGGCCGCTCGACGCCCTCGACCGGGTGGCGGAGCGGCTGGCCGAGGACGGCATCGACGCGCGCGGCCTGGTGGTCAGCCACGCCTTCCACTCGGCCCTCATGGAACCCATGCTCGCCGACTTCCAGAAGATCGCCGAGACCATCACCTACCACCCGACCCGGCTTCCCGTCATCTCCAACGTCACCGGTCTGACCGCCACCGAAGAGCAGCTCACCGACCCCGCCTACTGGACGTCCCAGATCCGCAGCGCCGTCCGCTTCCACGACGGGCTCACCCACCTCCACGCCGAACACTCCCCCGCCCTCTACCTCGAACTCGGGCCGCGCCCGACACTCGCGACGCTCGCCGAACAGTCCCTGGACGGGGCGGCCGCCGTGTTGCCGGTGCTGCATCACCGGAAGCCGGACATCACCGCATATCTGACGGCCTTGGCGGGCCTGTACGTTCGGGGCAGGGCCGTGCTGCCCGTAGACGGCCCGGTGCTCGACGTGCCGCCGCCCGCTTACCCGTTCCAGCGGACCCGGTACTGGCTGACCGCGGCGAACGACGCCGGAGACGTCACCGGGCTCGGGCTCCGCGCGGCGGGGCATCCGCTGCTCGCCACCGAGACGACGCTGCCCGACGGCCGCTGGCAGGCGACCGGCAGGCTCTCCCGGGAAGGCCTGCCGTGGCTCGCCGACCACGCCGTCCACGGTGCGCCGCTGCTGCCCGGCACGGCCTTCCTCGACCTGGCGCTGCACGCCGGACGGGCCACCGGCTGCCCCGCCGTCGAGGAGCTCACCCTGCGCAGCCCGCTGTTCCTCGAACCCGGCCGTCCCCGCGACGTGAACGTCACCGTCGCGGCCCCCGACGAGCTGGGGCACCGCGCGCTGACCCTGCACGCCCGGACGGGCGACGACGAGGAGTGGACCGAGCACGCCTCAGGCCTCCTCGCCCCCTCCGGAGACCTTCCCGAAGCGGCGGACCCGCCGTCCGGCCATGCCGACGCCGTCGACCTGACGGACCTGTACGAGCGGCTCGCCGACCACGGCTACGACTACGGCCCGGCGTTCCAGAACCTCCACGACCTGGAGCGCGACGGCGCGGTGTTCCACGGGACCGTCAGGCTCGGGCCCGACCACGACACCGCCGGGTTCACGGTGCATCCGGCATTGCTGGACGCCGCGCTGCATCCCCTGGCCGTCCAGGGCATGGCGGACGGCGCGTACCCGCTGCCGTTCACCTGGCGTGACGTGCGCGCCATCCCTTCGGACGCGGCCGAGCTACGGGTGCGGATCGCCCCGGCAGGGCCGGGCGCCGTCGAGGTCACGGTGACCGATCCTGCCGGCCTGCCGATCCTGTCCGTGGGGGAGTTGTCGACCCGCCCCGTCTCGGCGGAGGAACTGCAGCGGGTCTTCTCCGGCCGGAACCCGGTGCCGCTGACGACGGTCGTGTGGGAGCCGGTCGGCTCCGGCGACGCCGGCGGGACGGTCGGCGGGGTGCTGGAGGTCCCGTCCGGGCTGGAGCCCCTCGCGACGGCCGGGCACGTCCTGGACGCGGTCAGGTCCTGGCTCGGCGCGGACCACGACGGGCCGCTGCTGGTCGTCACCCGACCGGCGGACGGCGCCGATCTGGGGCAGGCGGGCGTCCCCGGGCTGGTCAGGTCCGCGCAGTCGGAGCATCCCGGTCGGATCGTGCTGCTGGACGCCGACACGGACGTCACCGCCGAGCTCGCGGCGGCCGCGATCGGGACCGGCCGTCCCGAGCTGCGGCTCCACGACGGCGGGTTCCGCGCGCCCCGGCAGGCCGCCGCCGCGCCCGGAACCGGGCGGTTCCGCACCGACGGAACCGTGCTGATCACCGGCGGGATCGGGGCGCTCGGCGGGCTCATCGCCGAGCACCTGGCCGTCCGGCACGGCGTCCGGCGGCTGCTGCTCACCGGGCGGCGCGGCCCCGCGACGCCGGGCGCGGCCGACCTCAAGGCCCGCCTGGAAGGCCACGGCGCCGAAGTCGTGATCGCCGCCTGCGACGCCGCCGACCCTGGCGACCTCGCCGCGCTCCTCGCATCGATCCCGGCCGAGCACCCGCTCACGGCCGTGATCCACGCGGCGGGAACGCTGCGCGACGCGCCCCTGGACCGGCAGACACCGGAGCATCTCGCCGACGTGTTCCGGCCCAAGATCGACGCCGCCTGGAACCTGCACCAGCAGACCCGCGACCTCGACCACTTCGTCCTGTTCTCGTCCGCGGCCGGGTTCCTCGGCACGCCGGGGCAGGCCAACTACGCGGCGGCCAACACCTGCCTCGACGCCCTCGCCCACCACCGCCACGCCGAAGGCCTTCCCGCCACCTCGATCGCGTGGGGGCTGTGGCAGGAGGTGGGCGGCATGACCTCGCGGCTCACCGACTCCGACCTGGCCAGGTTGCGGCGGGCGGGGATCGTCCCGCTGACAGCCGAGCAGGGTCTCGCCCTGTTCGACGCCGCCCTGGCCGCCGCCGAACCGTATGTGATCGCCGCACCGCCGCCGAAGAAGGCCGCGCCGCCGCGCACGCGGGGCGGCGGCCTCGCCGCACGGCTCGCCGGATGCGCCGAGGCTGAGCAGTCCGAGATCGTCGCCGAGGTGCTCCGCACCGAGGTCGGCACCGTCCTCGGGCTCGGCCGCGACGCCGTCCTCGACCCGGACCTGACCTTCCGCGACCTGGGATTCGACTCCCTGGCCGCCGTCGAGCTCCGCACCCTGCTGGTCAAGGCGACAGGCCTCAAGCTGCCGTCCACGCTGGTGTTCGACCATCCGACGGCGGGCGCCCTCGCCCGGCATCTGCGGGCTGAGCTCACGGGGGCCGCCGGAGCGGGCGCGGTGGTCAGGTCCCGGAGTGCCGATCCCGGCGAGCCGATCGCGATCGTCGGGATGGGCTGCCGCTACCCCGGCGGGGTCAGGTCGCCGCTTGACCTGTGGCGTCTGGTGGAGTCCGGCGGCGACGCCATCGGCCCGTTCCCCGCCGACCGCGGCTGGGACGACGACCTGTTCGACCCCGACCCGGAGCGGACCGGAAAGTCCTACGTCAGGCACGGCGGCTTCCTGTACGGGGCGGGCGACTTCGACGCGGCGTTCTTCGGGATCAGCCCGCGTGAGGCGCTCGCCATGGACCCGCAGCACCGGCTGCTGCTGGAGATCTCCTGGGAGTCCCTCGAAAGCGCCGGGATCGACCCCGGCACGCTGCGGGGGCGGTCCGTCGGGGTGTTCACCGGCGTCATGTACGACGACTACGGCCAGCGGGTCGCGCGGTCGTCGGGGTCGTTGGAGGGCTATCTCGTCAGCGGCAGCGCCGGGAGCATCGCGTCCGGCCGGGTCGCCTACACCTTCGGGTTCGAAGGACCCGCCGTCACCATCGACACCGCCTGTTCCTCCTCGCTGGTCGCGACCCATCTCGCTGCGCAGTCCCTGCGGTCCGGCGAATGCGAACTGGCGCTCGCGGGCGGTGTGACGGTCATGGCGACCCCGTCGGTCTTCCTGGAGTTCAGCCGCCAGCGGGGCCTGGCGCCCGACGGCCGCTGCAAGCCGTTCTCGGCGTCCGCGGACGGGACCGGCTGGGGCGAGGGCGCGGGCGTGCTCCTGCTGGAGCGGCTCAGCGACGCCCGCCGTAACGGCCACGAGATCCTTGGCGTGATCCGCGGCACCGCCGTCAACCAGGACGGCGCGAGCAACGGGCTCACCGCACCGAACGGCCCGTCGCAGGAGCGGGTGATCGGCCAGGCGCTGGCCGGCGCGCGGCTCACAGCCGGCGAGGTCGACGCGGTCGAGGCGCACGGCACCGGCACCACGCTCGGCGACCCGATCGAGGCGGGGGCTCTGCTCAACACCTACGGGCGCGCGCACTCCGCCGACCTGCCGGTCTACCTGGGCGCGATCAAGTCGAACCTCGGGCACACGCAGGCCGCCGCCGGAGTCGCCGGAATGATCAAGATGGTGCAGGCGATGCGGCACGGCAGCCTGCCGAAGACCCTGCATCTGGACGGGCCCTCGCCGCACGTCGACTGGTCCGCCGGGCACGTGGCCCTGCTGCCGGAGACGACGCCGTGGCCGGAGACCGGACGGCCGCGCCGCGCGGCGGTGTCGTCGTTCGGGATCAGCGGCACCAACGCGCACGTGATCCTCGAACAGGCTCCCGGGGCCTCGGCCGCCGTCGAGCCGGAGGCTGGGCCGGTGCTGGTGCGCCTGTCGGCCAAGGATCCGGCGGCGCTGCGGGAGGCAGGGGCGCGGTTCGCCGGGCATCTCGCGGAGCATCCCGAGGTAACGGCGGGCGAGCTGGCGGCGGGGCTCGCGGCCCGGCCGCTGTTCCCCCACCAGGCGTCGGTGGTCACCGGCGATCGGGGGGTCCTCGCCGGGGCCCTCTCCGCGCTCGCGGCCGGTGAGCCGCATCCGGATCTGGTGGTCGGCGAGCCGCGCGGCGGCGGTGTCGCGTTCCTGTTCAGCGGGCAGGGCAGCCAGTTCTCCGGCATGGGACGTGACCTGCATACCGCGTTCCCGGTGTTCGCGGCCGCCTTCGACGAGGTCTGTGCGGCGTTCGGGCCGCATCTCGAACGGCCGCTCAAGGACGTCGTGTTCGGCGACGACGACGCGATCAACGACACCGCCTACGCACAGCCCGCACTCTTCGCGCTTCAGGTCGCCCTCTTCCGGCTCCTCGAAGACCACGGCGTCCGCCCCGACCAGCTACTCGGGCACTCCATCGGCGAACTCAC
>NZ_JBHXME010000249.1:0-11587 GCF_042721125.1 Streptomyces sp. NPDC058469 | reverse complement strand
CAAGCCGCGATCATTCCAGCACTCCCGGTCTGCCCGGGACTCCCCGTCCGGAGTAACCGGACTCAGGAACCGGTGCTGCCGAACTCACGCTCCAGGGAAGCGATCTGGTTGGAACCAAGGCCACGGACACGGCGGCTCTCGGAGATACCGAGTCGCTCCATGATCTGCTTGGCGCGGACCTTGCCCACGCCGGGCAGGGACTCAAGCAGGGCGGAGACCTTCATCTTGCCGATGACGTCGTTCTCCTGACCCTGCTTGATGACGTCATGCAGGGAGGCGCCGGAGTGCTTGAGTCGATTCTTGACCTCGGCCCGCTCCCGGCGAGCCGCGGCGGCCTTTTCGAGCGCGGCTGCGCGCTGTTCAGGGGTAAGGGGCGGAAGAGCCACGCCTACGTCACCTCGGATGTCGAACTGTCGGATACGGACCGGTGAGGAACCTAGTCGCCCCACACCTGGGGAGCTACGAGCAACACGCTTGCCCGTTGACTCTGCTCGGAGACTAGCGGCCAGGGACGCCAGAGTCAGCGAGAACAGAGGAAAAGTCCTGGTCAGCCTGCGCCAGGCCGGACATTTCCGACATAACGCCCCTGATTTGAGGATGTATTCAGACTCAAGTCGCTCCGGAGTCGGTCGTCGAGCCACTCATCGGAGGACTCGATCGACCCGTTCGAACACCTCAGACGGTCGCAAAGGCGACGCGGATCTCCTCCGCGAAGCGATCCGAGGCCGCTCGCAGCGCCCCCACGTCGGGACCGTGACGTAGAACACCCCGGCTCACGTTCGGGACGACATTGCGCAGCACCGTCCCGAAGACCCCGGGAAGATCGGCCGGAGTGGCCCCCTGCGCCCCGATGCCGGGCGCGAGGATCGGACCGTTGACCGCGAGGTCGTACGACGACAGGTCGCCCAGCGTGGCGCCGACGACGGCCCCGAAGGAGCCCAGCGGCTCCTCCCCCGCGTTCTCGGCGGCCAGGTGGGCCAGCATGGTCGCTCCGATGTTCCGGCCGTCCTCGCGGACGGCGTGCTGCACCTCGCCGCCCTCCGGGTTCGAGGTCAGCGCGAGCACGAAGAGGCCTGTGCCGCTCTCCCTGGCCAGTTCGACCGCCGGGGCGAGCGAGCCGTAGCCGAGATACGGCGAGACGGTCAGCGCGTCGGAGAAGAGCGGGGAGTCCTTCCGGAGGAAGGACTCCGCGTACGCGGCCATGGTCGAGCCGATGTCGCCGCGCTTGGCGTCCATCACGACCAGCGCGCCGGCCGCCCGCGCCTCCTCGACGGACTTCTCCAGGACGGCGATCCCGCGCGAGCCGAAGCGCTCGAAGAAGGCGCTCTGCGGCTTGAGGACGGCGACCCGGTCGGCGAGTGCCTCGACGACCGTGCGGCTGAACCGCTCCAGCCCGGCGACGTCGTCGTTCAGGCCCCACTCGGTGAGCAGCGAGGCGTGCGGGTCGATGCCGACGCAGAGCGGGCCGCGTTCGTCCATGGCTCGGCGGAGACGTGCGCCGAAGGGTTCGAGAGGGCTCATACCGGCTTCCTTACGTCGGCACCGACCGCGTCGGCGAGGGTGGCGTACGGGCTCGTGCGCAGGCGCGCGGCGAGGCCCTTGTGGATGGCGCGGCCCCAGAAGGGCCCTTCGTAGATGAAGGCGCTGTAGCCCTGCACGAGCGTGGCGCCGGCGAGGATGCGCTGCCAGGCGTCCTCGGCGTTCTCGACGCCGCCGACGCCCACGAGGGTGATGCGGTCGCCCACGCGCGCGTAGAGGCGGCGCAGTACCTCCAGGGAACGAGCCTTCAGCGGGGCCCCGGACAGTCCGCCGGTCTCTTTGACGAGCTCGGGTTCGGATTTCAAACCGAGTCCCTCGCGCGCGATGGTCGTGTTCGTGGCGATGATGCCGTCCAGGCCCAGCTCCACGGCGAGGTCGGCGACCGCGTCCACGTCCTCGTCCGCGAGGTCCGGGGCGATCTTCACCAGGAGCGGGACGCGGCGGTCGGTCACCGCGCGGTCGGCGGCCTCGCGAACGGCACTCAGCAGCGGGCGCAGTGCCTCGGTCGCCTGGAGGTTGCGCAGCCCGGGCGTGTTGGGCGACGACACGTTGACGACGAGATAGTCGGCGTGCCGGGCGAGTCGCTCGGTCGACTTCACGTAGTCGCCGACCGCCTCCTCCTCGGGTACGACCTTGGTCTTGCCGATGTTGACGCCCACGACGGTCCTGAAGACCGCCTCACGAGCCTCCAGCCGGGCCGCCACGGCCGCGGAGCCCTCGTTGTTGAACCCCATGCGGTTGATCAGCGCGCGGTCCGGCACAAGGCGGAACAGCCGCTTCTTGGGGTTGCCGGGCTGCGGCTCCCCCGTGACCGTGCCGATCTCGACGTGGTCGAAGCCGAGCATCGACATGCCGTCGATCGCGACCGCGTTCTTGTCGAAGCCGGCGGCGAGCCCGAACGGGCCGTGCATGCGCAGCCCGAAGGCCTCTGTCCGCAACTCCTCGAACCGGGGCGCGAGGGCGGCCGCGACGAACGTCCGCAGCACGGGGACGCGGACGGCGAGCCTGATCCAGCGGAAGGCGAGGTGGTGGGCCTGCTCCGGGTCCATCCGTTTGAAGACCAGACGGAAGAAAAGCTTGTACATGTCGGTGTCCTCTTGAAGCCTCTGGTGACCTCGTGAAGAGGGGGACACCGTTTCCGGTGTCCCCCTCAGGGCTGCTAGCCGCGGGCCGCGGTCAGGTGTTCGGCGTGTTCCTGGAGTGAACGCACGCCCACGTCACCGTGGTTGAGGGCGTCGATGCCCTGGACGGCGGCGGCGAGCGCCTGGACCGTCGTCAGGCACGGCACCGACCGCGCCACGGCCGCCGTACGGATCTCGTAGCCGTCGAGGCGGCCGCCGGTGCCGTACGGGGTGTTGACGATGAGGTCGACCTCGCCGTCGTGGATGAGCTGGACGATGGTCTTCTCGCCGTTCGGGCCGACGCCCTCGGACTGCTTGCGGACGACCGTCGCGTTGAGGCCGTTGCGCTTGAGGACCTCGGCGGTGCCGGACGTGGCGAGCAACTCGAAGCCGTGGGCGACCAGTTCGCGCGCCGGGAAGATCATCGAGCGCTTGTCGCGGTTGGCGACCGAGATGAACGCGCGGCCCTTGGTGGGCAGCGGGCCGTAGGCGCCCGCCTGGGACTTGGCGTACGCCGTGCCGAAGACGGAGTCGATGCCCATGACCTCGCCGGTGGAACGCATCTCCGGGCCGAGGACCGTGTCGACGCCACGCCCGTGGATGTCGCGGAAGCGCGACCAGGGCATGACGGCCTCCTTGACGGAGATCGGCGCGTCGAGGGGGAGTTCGCCGCCGTCGCCGTGGGCCGGGAGCAGCCCCTCGGCGCGCAGTTCGGCGACGGTCGCGCCCAGCGAGATCCGGGCGGCGGCCTTCGCGAGCGGTACCGCGGTCGCCTTCGAGGTGAAGGGGACCGTACGGGACGCGCGCGGGTTGGCCTCCAGGACGTAGAGGATGTCGCCGGCCATCGCGAACTGGATGTTGATCAGTCCGCGCACTCCAACGCCCTTGGCGATGGCCTCCGTTGAAGCCCGCAGGCGCTTGATGTCGAAGCCGCCCAGGGTGATCGGCGGCAGGGCGCAGGCCGAGTCGCCGGAGTGGATGCCGGCCTCCTCGATGTGCTCCATGACACCGCCGAGGTACAGCTCGTGGCCGTCGTACAGCGCGTCGACGTCGATCTCGATGGCGTCGTCGAGGAAGCGGTCGACCAGGACCGGCCGGGAGGGGCTGATCTCGGTCGACTCGGCGATGTACGACTCCAGACGGGTCTCGTCGTAGACGATCTCCATGCCGCGTCCGCCGAGGACGTAGGAGGGCCGGACGAGGACCGGGTAGCCGATCTCGTCGGCGATGGCCTTGGCGCCCACGAAGGTGGTGGCGGTGCCGTGCTTGGGGGCGGGGAGGCCCGCCTCCGCGAGGACCTGGCCGAAGGCGCCGCGGTCCTCGGCGGCGTGGATCGCCTCGGGGGGCGTGCCGACGACCGGCACGCCGTTGTCCTTGAGCGCCTGCGCCAGGCCCAGCGGGGTCTGGCCGCCGAGCTGCACGATCACACCGGCGATCGGACCGGCCAGCGACTCCGCGTGGACGATCTCCAGCACGTCTTCCAGCGTGAGCGGCTCGAAGTACAGGCGGTCGGAGGTGTCGTAGTCCGTGGAGACGGTCTCGGGGTTGCAGTTGACCATCACGGTCTCGTAGCCCGCGTCGCTGAGCGCGAAGGAGGCGTGGACGCAGGAGTAGTCGAACTCGATGCCCTGGCCGATGCGGTTGGGACCGGAGCCCAGGATGATGACCGCGGGCTTCTCGCGCGGGGCGACCTCGTTCTCCTCGTCGTAGGACGAGTAGAAGTACGGAGTCTTCGCGGCGAACTCGGCGGCGCAGGTGTCGACCGTCTTGTAGACCGGGCGGATGCCGAGCGCGTGCCGGACCTCGCGGACGACGTCCTCGCGGAGGCCGCGGATCTCGCCGATCTGCTGGTCGGAGAAGCCGTGCCGCTTGGCCTCGGCGAGCAGGTCGGGGTCGAGCTTGTCGGCGGCGGCCAGCTCGTCCGCGATCTCCTTGATGAGGAAGAGCTGGTCGACGAACCAGGGGTCGATCTTCGTGTAGTCGAAGATCTCCCCCTGGGTGGCGCCCGCGCGGATGGCCTGCATGACGGTGTTGATCCGGCCGTCGGTGGGCCGTACGGCCTCCTCCAGGAGCTGTACCTTGTCGCCGGGCTCGCCCACGAAGGTGAACTGGCTGCCCTTCTTCTCCAGCGAGCGCAGCGCCTTCTGGAAGGCCTCGGTGAAGTTGCGGCCGATGGCCATGGCCTCGCCGACCGACTTCATGGTGGTCGTGAGGGTGGAGTCGGCGCTCGGGAACTTCTCGAAGGCGAAGCGCGGGGCCTTCACGACCACGTAGTCGAGGGTCGGCTCGAAGGAGGCCGGGGTCTCGCGCGTGATGTCGTTCGGGATCTCGTCGAGCGTGTAGCCGACGGCCAGCTTCGCGGCGATCTTGGCGATCGGGAAGCCGGTCGCCTTGGAGGCCAGCGCCGAGGAGCGCGACACGCGCGGGTTCATCTCGATGACGATGACGCGGCCGTCGACCGGGTCGATCGCGAACTGGATGTTGCAGCCGCCGGTGTCGACGCCGACCTCGCGGATGATCGCGATGCCCACGTCGCGCAGCACCTGGTACTCACGGTCGGTCAGCGTCATCGCCGGAGCGACGGTGATCGAGTCGCCGGTGTGCACGCCCATGGGGTCGAAGTTCTCGATGGAGCAGACGACCACGACGTTGTCGTTCTTGTCGCGCATCAGCTCCAGCTCGTACTCCTTCCAGCCGAGGATGGACTCCTCCAGGAGGACCTCGGTGGTCGGCGAGAGGGTCAGGCCCTGGCCGGCGATGCGGCGCAGCTCCTCCTCGTCGTGCGCGAAGCCGGAGCCCGCGCCGCCCATCGTGAAGGAGGGGCGGACCACGACCGGATAGCCGCCGAGCGTGTCGACGCCCGCCAGCACGTCGTCCATGGAGTGGCAGATGACCGAGCGGGCGGACTCGCCGTGCCCGATCTTCTGGCGCACGGCCTCGACGACGTCCTTGAAGAGGTTGCGGTCCTCACCCTTGTGGATGGCCTCGACATTGGCGCCGATCAGCTCGACGCCGTACTTCTCCAGGGTGCCCGCCTCGTGCAGCGAGATGGCGGTGTTGAGCGCCGTCTGACCACCCAGGGTGGGCAGGAGGGCATCCGGCCGCTCCTTGGCGATGATCTTCTCGACGAAGTCCGGGGTGATCGGCTCGATGTAGGTGGCGTCGGCGATCTCCGGGTCGGTCATGATCGTCGCCGGGTTGGAGTTGACCAGGATGACGCGGAGGCCCTCGGCGCGCAGGATGCGGCAGGCCTGGGTGCCGGAGTAGTCGAACTCGGCGGCCTGGCCGATGACGATCGGGCCGGAGCCGATGACCAGGACGGACTGGATATCGGTGCGCTTAGGCACGCTGGCCCTCCATCAAGGATGTGAAGCGGTCGAACAGGTAGGCGGCGTCGTGCGGGCCGGCCGCCGCCTCGGGGTGGTACTGGACGCTGAACGCCGGCCGGTCGAGCAGCCGCAGCCCCTCGACGACCTGGTCGTTCAGGCAGACGTGCGAGACCTCGGCGCGGCCGTACGGCGTGTCGGAGACCTTGTCGAGCGGCGCGTCGACGGCGAAGCCGTGGTTGTGCGCGGTGACCTCGACCTTGCCCGTCGTACGGTCCTGGACGGGCTGGTTGATGCCCCGGTGGCCGTACTTCAGCTTGTACGTGCCGAAGCCGAGCGCGCGGCCGAGGATCTGGTTGCCGAAGCAGATGCCGAAGAGCGGGGTGCCACGCTCCAGGACCGCCTGCATGACGGCGACCGGATGGTCGGCGGTGGCCGGGTCGCCCGGGCCGTTGGAGAAGAACACACCGTCGGGCTGCACCGCGTAGACGTCCTCTACGGTCGCCGTGGCCGGGAGCACGTGGACCTCGATGCCGCGTTCGGCCATGCGGTGCGGGGTCATGCCCTTGATGCCGAGGTCGACGGCGGCGACGGTGAACTTCTTCTCACCGATCGCGGGGACGACGTACGTCTCCTTGGTGGCGACCTCGGCGGAGAGGTCGGCGCCCGTCATCTCGGGGGCCTGGCGCACCTCGGCGAGCATGGCGTCGTCGTCGGGCAGCGAGGGGCCGGAGAAGATGCCGACGCGCATCGCGCCGCGCTCACGCAGATGGCGGGTCAACGCGCGCGTGTCGATGCCGGAGATGCCGACGACTCCCTGGTTGCGCAGCTCCTCGTCCAGGGAGCGGCGGGAGCGCCAGTTGGAGGGCACGCGCGCGGGGTCGCGCACCACGTAACCGGCGACCCAGATGCGCTGCGACTCGGAGTCCTCGTCGTTCACACCGGTGTTGCCGATGTGCGGGGCGGTCATCACGACGACCTGGCGGTGGTACGACGGGTCGGTGAGGGTCTCCTGGTAGCCGGTCATGCCGGTGGAGAACACGGCCTCGCCGAAGGTCACCCCCACGGACCCGTAGGCACGGCCGCGGAAGATCCGGCCGTCCTCCAGGACGAGTACGGCGGGAACCTTGGCGGCTCCCCTGGTGGAGGTCGTCATCGTGCGCCTTCCGTGTCGGTCGTTTCGAGACTCTTGTTGATCATGTTGTTCAGGGCCTCGACCCATTCGGTGTGCTCGGCCGCGTGGTCGGAGCGGAAGCCGGAGTCGATCAGCCGGTCGCCGTGTGCCCACGTCACGACCAGCAGCCCGCCCTCGCTGAGGACCTTCCCGGCGATGCCCTTGCCGAGCAGGGCCTCGCGCAGCGCCTCGGCCGGGATGAAGAAGTCGGTGGCTCCCGGTCGTACGACATCCAGGCCGGCCTCCGTCAGCGTCAGCTCGACCCGGCTGCGGGTGCCCAGGCCGTGCGCCACGATGCGGTCGAGCCACTGCCCGGCGGTGGTGGAGCCGTGGTAGCGGCCGCTCATCGTCAGTTTCGCCTCGCCCGGCTCTTCCGGCGACGTGGGCAGCTCGGGCACGTCGCCCTGGAGCGTGCCGCGCCACTTCCAGCCCTCGCGCATCAGCCAGTAGACGAGCGCGATGAAGAGGGCGAGGCCGACGAGCCAGCCGATACGGGCGGCCCAGTCGGTCACCGGGGCGGACTTCTCCCCGGCGGCGAGGTAGGTCAGATGCAGAGGTGTCACGTGAGCTTCCCGTCGACGAGCGTGGCCTTGCCCCGGAGCCAGGTGTGCGTCACACGGCCCGGCAGCTCACGCCCCTCGTACGGGGTGTTGCGACTGCGCGAAGCGAAGCCCGCGGGGTCCACCGACCCACGGTATTCCGTGTCGACGAGCGTGAGGTTGGCGGGCTCACCAGCCGAGACGGGACGCCCGTGTCCGGTGGCCCGGCCGATCTCGGCGGGCTTGACGGACATGCGCTCGGCGACCCCGGTCCAGGTGAGGAGCCCGGTGTCCACCATGGTCTCCTGCACCACTGACAACGCGGTCTCCAGGCCGACCATCCCCATGGCGGCGGCGGCCCACTCGCAGTCCTTGTCCTCGTGCGGGTGCGGGGCGTGGTCGGTGGCGACGATGTCGATCGTGCCGTCGGCGAGCGCCTCGCGCAGGGCCAGCACATCGCGCTCGGTGCGCAGCGGCGGGTTGACCTTGAAGACCGGGTTGTAGGAGCGCACCAGCTCATCCGTGAGGAGGAGGTGGTGCGGGGTGACCTCGGCGGTCACGTCGATGCCCCGGGACTTGGCCCAGCGGACGATCTCGACGGACCCGGCGGTCGAGAGGTGGCAGATGTGGACGCGGGAACCGACGTGCTCGGCGAGCAGGACATCCCGGGCGATGATCGATTCTTCGGCCACCGCCGGCCAGCCCCCGAGCCCCAGCTCGGCGGAGACGACGCCCTCGTTCATCTGGGCGCCCTCGGTGAGCCGCGGCTCCTGCGCGTGCTGGGCGACGACTCCGCCGAAGGCCTTCACGTACTCCAGCGCGCGGCGCATGATCACCGCGTCGTCGACGCACTTGCCGTCGTCGGAGAAGACGGTGACCCCGGCGGCCGACTCGTGCATCGCGCCCAGCTCGGCGAGCTTCTTGCCCTCCAGGCCTACGGTGACGGCGCCGATGGGCTGCACGTCGCAGTAGCCGTGCTCCTGGCCGAGCCGGTAGACCTGCTCGACGACACCGGCGGTGTCGGCGACGGGGAAGGTGTTGGCCATCGCGAACACGGCCGTGTAGCCACCGCTCGCGGCGGCACGGGTGCCGGTCAGGACGGTCTCGGAGTCCTCGCGGCCGGGCTCGCGCAGGTGGGTGTGCAGGTCGACGAGACCCGGCAGCAGCACCTTGCCGTCGGCCTCGACGACCTCGGCGCCCTCGGCACTCAGGCCGACGCCCACCTCGGAGATCGTGTCCCCGTCGATCAGGACGTCCTGCGGCTCGCCGCCGAGCACCTTCGCACCACGGATCAGGATCTTGCTCATGTGACTTACTTCTCCTCGATACGGGCGTGGCTGACGGCGGGTTCGTTGCCGCCCAGAAGCAGATAGAGCACGGCCATCCGGATGGACACTCCGTTTGCGACCTGCTCGACGACGGTGCAGCGGTCCGAGTCGGCGACCTCGGCGGTGATCTCCATGCCCCTGACCATCGGCCCGGGGTGCATCACGATGGCGTGCTCGGGCATCTTCGCCATCCGCTCGCCGTCGAGGCCGTAGCGCCGCGAGTACTCGCGCTCGGTCGGGAAGAACGCCGCGTTCATGCGCTCGCGCTGGACGCGCAGCAGCATCACCGCGTCGGACTTGGAGAGCGTGCTGTCGAGGTCGTAGGAGACCTCGCAGGGCCAGGCCTCGACGCCGACCGGCACCAGGGTCGGCGGGGCGACGAGGGTGACCTCGGCGCCGAGGGTGTGCAGCAGGTCGACGTTCGAGCGGGCCACCCGGCTGTGCAGGATGTCGCCGACGAGCGTGATCCGCTTGCCGTCCAGGTCCTGCCCGAGCCCGGCGTCCCGGCCTACCAGCCGGCGCCGCATGGTGAACGCGTCGAGCAGCGCCTGCGTCGGGTGCTGGTGGGTGCCGTCACCGGCGTTGATGACGGCCGCGTCGATCCATCCGGAGGTGGCGAGCCGGTACGGCGCTCCGGAGGCACCGTGCCGGATGACGACCGCGTCGACGCCCATGGCCTCCAGGGTCTGCGCGGTGTCCTTCAGGGACTCGCCCTTGGAGACGCTCGACCCCTTGGCGGTGAAGTTGATGACGTCGGCGGAGAGGCGCTTCTCGGCGGCTTCGAAGGAGATACGCGTGCGCGTGGAGTCCTCGAAGAAGAGGTTCACGACGGTACGACCGCGCAGGGTCGGCAGTTTCTTGATCGGCCGGTCGGCGACCCTGGCCATCTCCTCGGCGGTGTCGAGGATCAGGACGGCGTCGTCGCGGGTGAGGTCGGCGGCCGAGATGAGATGACGCTGCATCTGTCAGGCTCCGTAAGGCAGTTCAGGTTTGGGGAGAATCCGGGCGTGCGGGGGCACGGCGTACCACAGGGGCACGGCGTCCGTCCGCTACGGGGTCTGCTTGGTGCCGAGCAGCACGGTGTCGCGACCGTCCTCCTCGGCGAGCTGGACCTTGACCGTCTCCCGCAGCGACGTGGGGAGGTTCTTGCCGACGTAGTCGGCGCGGATGGGCAGTTCGCGGTGGCCTCTGTCGACCAGGACCGCGAGCTGCACCGCGCGCGGGCGCCCGATGTCGTTCAGGGCGTCGAGGGCGGCGCGGATGGTGCGGCCGGAGAAGAGCACGTCGTCGACGAGGACGACCAGGCGGCCGTCGATGCCGTCACCGGGGATGTCGGTGCGGGCCAGCGCGCGGGGCGGGTGCATGCGCAGGTCGTCGCGGTACATGGTGATGTCGAGGGAACCGACCGGGATCTTGCGGTCGGTGATCTCCTCGAGTTTGACGGCGAGCCGCTGGGCGAGGAACACGCCCCGGGTCGGAATGCCGAGGAGCACCACGTCGTCGGCGCCCTTGGCGCGCTCGACGATCTCGTGGGCGATGCGGGTCAGGACCCGCGCGATGTCGGGGGCTTCGAGAACCGGCCGGGCATCGGACTCGTACTGCTGAGTGTCCATAAGAAACGGACCTCCTTCTCCGCCTCACGGGACGGACCTTAAAGGACGTCGGATTTGCGCCAACCACGGTAGCAGGCCGGGGCGACACCCCTGATCACCCCTATGGAGTAATCGGACACCGCTACCACGGAAGCGCCGGTGCGGACCATTCGGCTTGACGCGGAAGCGTAACGCTGCGTAACCTCACAGTGAGTTACCAGCCGCGCGGCGCGGAAACACTGCAGCCGCGTCGACACAGTGTCCGGGAGCTATATGTCCAGCGAATACGCCAAACAGCTCGGGGCCAAGCTCCGGGCCATCCGCACCCAGCAGGGCCTTTCCCTCCACGGTGTCGAGGAGAAGTCACAGGGACGCTGGAAGGCGGTCGTGGTCGGGTCGTACGAGCGCGGCGACCGTGCCGTCACCGTGCAGCGCCTCGCCGAGCTGGCCGACTTCTACGGGGTTCCGGTGCAGGAGCTGCTGCCCGGCACCACGCCGGGCGGGGCCGCCGAGCCGCCGCCGAAGCTGGTCCTCGACCTGGAGCGACTGGCCCACGTGCCCGCCGAGAAGGCCGGCCCGCTGCAGCGCTACGCGGCGACGATCCAGTCCCAGCGCGGTGACTACAACGGCAAGGTGCTCTCGATCCGCCAGGACGACCTGCGCACACTCGCCGTCATCTACGACCAGTCGCCCTCGGTCCTCACCGAGCAGCTGATCAGCTGGGGCGTACTGGACGCCGACGCGCGTCGCGCGGTCTCCCACGAGGAGAACTGACCCGCTCCACGCCTGAGCAGAAACGTGCCGCCGGTCTCAGGCCGGGTTCTCACCGGTCGGGGTCAGCACCGCGCGGCCCAGGATGGGGCCGGCCATGGTGAAGCCGAGGTAGGCCGTGGTGGCGTCGGCGGGTACGCCGTTTGACTCGACGTCCAGGGCGTGCACGACGGTGAAGTAGCGGTGCGGGCCGTGGC
>NZ_JBHXME010000248.1:0-11643 GCF_042721125.1 Streptomyces sp. NPDC058469 | reverse complement strand
GTCCTGGGCGGCTCGCATGAGGTCGGGGGCCACGCCCATCGTGGCGTAGTGGCCGGCTCGGTCGGTGTCCGTGCGGACGAGCCGGGGCAGCCTTGCGTGCGGGGGCGGGCTTGCCGCCTCCGTTGCCCTGCTGGAGGGCGTCTGTCAGCTTGCGTACAACGGGCGCCTCGATCGTCGAGGACGCCGAACGGACGAATTCACCGAGTTCTTGGAGCTTGGCCATGACGACCTTGCTCTCCACCCCGAACTCCTTGGCGAGTTCGTATACCCGGACCTTAGCCACTTCGCTCCTTTTAGGTCCGGGTGCGTCCGGACCGTCGCTACTTCATGGGCGTACTCATCGCGTGCTCATCGAGTGCTCATCGCAATCTCGACCTACTTCCAACTCGCGGAATACCGGGCCGCACGGAGGTTCCGTACGACTCGCTCTTACGGTGTCGCCTGCTCGACGTAGAGGCGCAACGCCTTTGTGTCGAGCGCTCCCTGGGCACGCAGCGCCCGTGGGAACGCCCGGCGGCGGACCGCCAGGTCCAGACAGACCAGGGCGGGGTGCAGATACGCACCCCGGCCGGGCAGCGTACCGCGATGATCGGGGACGCATTCGCCCTCGACCGCCACGATGCGCAGCAGTTCCTTCTTGGCCGCTCGCTCCCGGCACCCCACACAGGTGCGTTCAGGGCATGCGCGGGCTCGCGTCCGGCCAGACACTGCTAAGTCTACCTCCCCGTACCGACCTCACCCCTTCGGGGGAAGAATCGAACGGTTGTTGTCGTGATCTAAGCCACTCGCGGCCGAGATCTATTCCCCGGCCTGGTCGGACGGCTGTTCGGTGTCGGGGCGGATGTCGATGCGCCACCCCGTCAGCCGGGCCGCAAGCCGGGCATTCTGCCCTTCCTTGCCGATCGCCAGGGACAGCTGGTAGTCCGGCACCGTCACGCGCGCGGAGCGGGCCGCGAGGTCCACCACCTCGACCTTGGAGACCCGCGCCGGGGAGAGCGCGTTGGCGACCATCTCGGCCGGGTCGTCCGACCAGTCGACGATGTCGATCTTCTCGCCGCTCAGCTCGCCCATCACCGCGCGCACCCGGCCGCCCATGGGGCCGATGCAGGCGCCCTTGGCGTTCAGGCCGCTGCGGGTGGAGCGGACGGCGATCTTCGTACGGTGGCCGGCCTCACGCGCGATGGCGGCGATCTCCACCGACCCGTCGGCGATCTCCGGCACCTCCATGGCGAACAGTTTCTTCACCAGATTGGGATGCGTACGGGACAGCGTCACGGACGGGCCGCGCACGCCCTTCGCCACCCGGACGACGTACGACCGAAGGCGCAGGCCGTGCGGGTACGTCTCGCCGGGGACCTGCTCCTGCACCGGCAGGATGGCCTCCAGCTTGCCGATGTCGACGAGCACGTTCTTCGGGTCGCGGCCCTGCTGGACCACGCCGGTGACGATGTCGCCCTCGCGGCCCGCGTACTCGCCGAGCGTCGCGTCGTCCTCGGCGTCGCGCAGCCGCTGCAGGATGACCTGCTTGGCGGTGGTGGCGGCGATACGGCCGAAGTCGGACGGGGTGTCGTCGAACTCGCGCGCCTCCTGCCCCTCCTCCAGGTCCTCGGGGTCCTCCTTCGCCCACACCGTCACGTGGCCGGTCTCCCGGTTGAGCTCCACGCGCGCGTGGTGGCGGCTTCCCTCGGTGCGGCGGTAGGCGATGAGGAGGGCCGACTCGATCGCCTCGACCAACAGGCTGAAGGAGATCTCCTTCTCCCGCACCAAGCCCCGCAGGGCACTCATGTCGATGTCCACGGCTACGCCTCCTCTGCGTTCTCTTCGTTGTCGTCGTTGTCGTCGTTGTCTTCGTTGTCGTCGTTCTTGTTCTTGCGGTTGAACTCGACCTGGACGCGGGCCTTGACGACCTCCGCGAAGGCGAGCCGCTTGGCGGTGGGCTTGCGCCCCTTCACGCCGGGCACCTCGACGTCGATGCCGTCGTCGTCCACGGCGATGATCCGGGCGACCAGCTCACCGCTCTCGACCAGCTGGAACTTCACCAGCCGGTCGGTGGCGCGTACGTAGTGACGGTGTTCGGTGAGCTCGCGCTCGGCACCGGGGGTCCCGACTTCCAGGGTGTACTCGCCCGCGCCCATCGCGTCGGTCTCGTCGAGCTTCGCCGAGAGCGCGCGGCTCACATCGGCGATCTGGTCCAGATCGGCGCCCGAGTCGGAGTCGACGACCACGCGCAGCACCCGCTTGCGTCCGACGGAATCCACCGCGACCTCTTCGAGATCGAGTCCCTGGGAGCCGACGAGCGGTTCCAGCAGTTCTCGCAGCCTCTCGCTCTGGGTCGTGCTCATCCGGGTGACTCCTCGGCCGCGTGTGCTGTTGTGGGTAGGGCGCGTGTCTCCACAAAGGGTATCCGGTCCCAGGGTGTGTTGCCGTCCACGTGTGCCTCCGGCGGCGGACCGGGCGCCTTTGAGCTCGGGTGGTTGACGTGGTCGGGCGAGCGCGGGTCGGTGGGGGCTTGTCGCGCAGTTCCTCGCGCCCCTTCGGTAGGTCCACGAGCCGGTGACATGAGTCGGGGGGATGCGCGGGTACCGTGATCACGGGCGTGCCGCCCTTCCCGTCTTTTCGCCCGCCTTTTCGTTCGTACGAGCCCCCCGAGGACGATCTGCCGTGCCGTTCCCCCCACCCTCGCGCACCCTCCTGGGACCGCGCAGAAGGAGCCTGCTCGCCTCCGCCGCCGGAGCCGCCCTCCTGGTGGGCTGCTCCACCGACGCCGACGACTCCGAGACCACGGGCGGCAGCGAGTCGGCCGCCGAACACGCACGCGCGCGTGCGGCCACCGACAGCGAGACCCTCCTCCAGCACTACGACGCGGCACTCACCGCGCACCCGACGCTGGCCGACCGCCTGGATCCGCTGCGGGCGGAGGTCGTACGACACGCGACGGCTTTCGGTGGCGGAAGCAGCGGTTCTACGGCCACTGCGTCGCCGTCGGCATCAGCGTCCGCGTCGGCCTCGCCGTCGGCCCCCGTACCCGCGACCGCGAGCGACGCCCTCGCCGGGCTGGCCGCCGCCGAGCGGAGTCTCGCCGACCGGCGGGCCAAGGCGCTGCTCGACCTGCCCGGCGAACTGGCCCGCCTGCTGGCCTCGGTGGCCGCCGCCGGGGCCGCGCACGCGTATCTGCTGACGGAGGGTGCCAAGTGAGCGAGGAGAAGGCCACGGAACTGACCGCGCTGCAGGCGACACTGGCCGCCGAGCACGCGGCGGTGTACGGCTACGGCGTGGTCGGCGGGCGTATCCGCGAGGGCCGGCGGACCGAGGCCAAGGCGGCCTACGACGCCCACCGCGCCCGGCGCGACGCGCTGGTACGCGAGGTCCGGGACCTGGGCGCCAAGCCCGTGGCCGCGTCCGCCGCGTACGCGCTGCCGTTCCCGGTGCCGGATTCGGCAGCCGCCGTACAACTCGCCGCGGAACTGGAGGACCGGGTGGCCGGGGTCTACTCCGACCTCGTGCGGGCGTCGACGGACGGGGTGCGCGCTACGGCAGCGGAGGCGTTGCGGGAAGCGGCGGTCCGCGCGGTGCGCTGGCGCGGCGGGAGCGTACCCTTCCCTGGTCTCGCCGAGCGGGCCGCGACCCCCACGGCCTCGGCGGCACCCACGGCGTGATCCGCACCGGGACGCAGGACGGCAGGACCGTAGGAAGGGAACAACTCGCGCATGGCTTTCGAACCGCCGCAGCGTCTGGTGAGGGCGCTCGGGGAGACGGCACCGAGCGGTGACGACTGGTTGGAGAAGCTGCCCGAGGTGGCCCGACAGGCCGTTGATCTACGCGAGTTGACCGTCGAGCGGGTGCAGGTGCCGGGTGGGCGCAGCAGCCTGGTCGTGCTTGTTCGGCGGGCCGATGGAACTCCGGCCGTACTGAAGCTGGCCCCGCACCGGGCTCGTCCCGAGAGCGAGCGGGCCGCGCTCGCGCGCTGGGGTGGCCTGGGTGCCGTGCAGCTCGTCGAGCCGTTCGGGGCCGAGGGTGTGCTGGTGCTGGAGCGGTTGCATCCGGATGTGTCGGTGCGGTCGTTGCCCGAGGCGAAGGCGTTGCTGGAGGCGGCGGGGACGTTGCGGCGGCTGTGGGTGGAGCCCCCGGGTGATCATGCGTTCGAGACCGTGGCCGAGCGGACGGGGCGGCAGGCGCGGGTTCTGCGCGGCAGTGGACCGGAGGTTGCCTCGTTGGTCTCGGCCGCGCTGGATGCTCGGGAGGAGTTGTTGGCCGCGCCGCCCGAGGTTCGGTTGCTGCATGGGACGTTTCGGCAGAGCAAGGTGTTGGCTGCCGAGCGGGTGCCGTGGCTTGCGGTGGGGCCGGATCCTGTCGTGGGTGAGTGTGCGTTCGATCTGGCTCGGTTGGTGCGGGATCGGGTGGAGGATCTGATCGCCACGCCTTCGGGGGCTTCGACAACTCGGCGGCGCGTTAAGCGACTTGCGGAGTCGTTGGATGTGGATCAGGAGCGGTTGCGGGGGTGGACGTTGTTCCGGGCGGTTGAGTCCGGAGTGCGGGCACTGCGCGTGGGGCGGCCTCGGGATGCCGAGTTGTTGCTGGAATTTGCTGGGTGGCTATAGGTCGTGTTCTGGGTGCGGGTGCGTGGGGGCTGGTCGCGCAGTTCCCCGCGCCCCTTCAGGGGCGCTCCAGTTGGCGTCAGTTTCTGGTCACCGTCAGTTTTAGGGCCAGGACCGGGCAGTCTGATGCTGCTCTGCGTGCCCGTTTTGCCGTGCGGGGCGGGATCGGAGTGCCGTCCACCAGCGGGTAGCCCCATTCGTCCAGGGTGATGTGGTCGGGGAGCAACTCCGCGCACAGGCCATGGCCTTGGCACGCCGTCCAGTCGATGTCGATTTTCTGGTCCATGGTCAGTGGGCCTCGTTCGGGATCGGGAGCAAGGGGGTGGGGGTCGTCGCTGTGCACAAGCCCCTTGCGTGGGCGTCCAGTTCGACCGCGAAGGTAGTAAGTGCGCTTCTGACCAGGCGGACTGTGCCGTCGGGGTGGTGGCAGGCGCCTCGGCCCTCCACCAGGCCCGACCAACGGGCCACGTCCTGGCGGGTGTTGGCCTGGGGGCCGGGGGTGGCCAGGGCCTGGAAGGCGGAGGCTATGCGCGGGAGGCCGTTGAGGCACGGGCCGCACTGGCCGGCCGATTGCAGGGCCAAGTAGCGGAGAATGCGGGCGGTTTCGGTTACGCCGCAGCGGTCTGCCGGGAGCGCGGCCAGGACGCCTGCTCCCAAGTCGCCTGCGTCGAGGGTGCGTTGGGCTGCTTCTGTGGTCGGGATCCAGATGCCGTGGTAGCCCCCTATCAGTACCGCGGATGTTCCGTGCAGGGGGAGCAGTCGGTTCAGGGGCAGGCCGAACGGGGCTTCCACGACCCGGACTTCGCGGTCCGGCACGTGCAGTGTGCACAGGGTGCTGCCCGGTTGGGTGGGGGTTCCTGCGGTGCGGAACCAGTCGGCACCGTAGCGGGCGACCAGGGCGAGGTGGGCCAGGGTTTCCACGTTCTGGATGAGGGTGGGGGCCCGGCGTACGCCGCGTTCACGGACCGGGGGGTGTTGGTGGCGGGGCAGCGGGGCGTTTCCGGAGACGTACTGCGCGAGCGCTGATGCCTGGCCGGACAGGAAGCGTTTGGGCAGGCGGACGACTCGTACGGGGAGGGGGTCGTCGCGTTGGGCCAGGGCCGATTCCAGGTAGGACGCACCGTCCTCCACGGCCAGGTGCACCTCCCCCGCGCCTACCGCCCGGGCCGCCAACTGCAGCCCGTCCAGGACCAGATGGGGCGACAGACGCAGGAGTGTCTTGTCCTTGCGGCTGGCCGGTTCGCCTTCCGCGCCATTCGCTACGACCACGGGTGCGCGGCCCGTGCGGCGGCTCGCGTCGGCCACCGCGACGAGTTTGCGGTACGTCGGGAACGCGGCGCCCCCGCGTCCGGTGAGGCCGGATTCGGCGACGGTTCTCAGGAGCGTGCCGGGATCTCCGTATGACAGTGGGCCGTAGCGGAGTTCGTGGATGGAGAGGTCGGCCGCGGTGCCGCCGGGGGCGAGGAGGCGGGGGGACATGTAGACGTCGGTGAAGGTCGTGGTCGTGGTCACGGTCGGGCTCCTTCGGCTGTGCGGAGCAGGGCGGCGGGGGTGCGGCGGGAGAGGCGGGCGGAGTGGGCCAGGCGGATGCCGAAGGCGGCGACCACGGCGGCCACGCAGGACACGGTCAGCCAGGTCATCCAGTCGGTACCGGTGTCCGTGCCGATGCCGATGCCGTGGATCAGGGCGACCGGCCAGGAGGCGTACGCCAGCCAGTGGAGCGCCCGCCAGGTGCGGTGTCCGATGCGTTCCCTCAGGAGGCTGGTGACCAGGACCGCGAGCATCAGGTCGAGGGCGACCGTGCCGAGGCCGAGCCAGAGCGGCTGGTAGTCGGAGACGAAGGGGACGACCGCGTCGAGGACGGTGATGTTCACGTAGCCGTCGATCACCGCCATCGCGATGTGCAGGGCCAGGAAGGCCGTCGCGGAGAGGGAGAGGGTGCGGTGCAGGTTCACCGTGCCGAAGCGGGGCAGCCCGGGGAGCCGGGTGCGCAGCCGGACCGCGATGCCGAGCAGGACCACGACCGTGAACAGGACGAGGCAGACGGCCCCGGTGGCGCGGTTGGCGTACCAGAGGATCTCGGAGCTCATACGGCGGCCGCCGGGGAGGTGGGCCAGCCCGGGGTCGTGACGACCGTGCCGTCCTGTGCCACCAGGCGCGCGGGGAGGCCCAGGCGCGTCAACCAGCGCTCCGCGCCCGCGCCCTTGACCAGGCACGCCGTGCTCGCCGCGTTGGCGTCGGCGCTCGTCGCGGCGGCGACCGAGACCGTGCGCCAGGGGCTGCGGACGGGGAGACCGGTGCGCGGGTCGACGATGTGGTGCAGCTCGTAGCCGCCCCGGCGCCAGCGGCGGGCGGCCGTGCCCGAGGTGGCGAGGCCGCCGGAGCGCAGGCCGATCGTGGCGTACGTGCCGTGCGCGGGCGTCTCGTCGACGGAGCCGGTGACGTCCTGGACGCGGATGTTCCAGCCGCCGGCCGGGGGCTCCCCCGCCACCGCCGTGTCGCCGCCGAGGCTCACCAGGACTCCGCAGCCGGCCACTTCGGCGAGCATCGCCGCTGCCTTGTCGGCGGCCCATGCCTTCGCCGTGGCGCCGAGGTCCAGGCGGACACCGGCCGGGACGGTGACCGTTCCCGTCGTACGGTCCAGGTCGATCGTGCGCCAGCCCGGGGCGCGCTTCACGGTGAGCCGGACCGGGCGGTCGTCCTCGCGGACGAGGGTGAAGTCGCGGTCGTAGCCGATGGCGTTCATGGCCGAGCCGACCGTCGGGTCGACCGCGCCGTCCGTCGCCTCGGCGGCGCGCAGGGCGACCGCCAGGGCCTCCGCGAGGAGTGGGCTGACGGTGACCGGGCGGCCCCACGAGGCGTCGAGCGCGGTCAGTTCGGAGTCGGTACGGAACCGGCTGCAGGCCGCGTCGACCTCGGCGAGGTGCCGGGCGAGGAGCAGGTTGCAGGAGTCCAGCAGGGCCGGGTCGGTGACGACCAGCCGGACGCTGGTCCCGAGGGCACGCCAGTCGGCGGCGGCTGTGGTGCGCAGGGTCGCTGTACTCATCACGACGCTCCCGACGTGGAGTCGGTCGAGCTGCCGGACGACGACGTCACGCCGGACGAGGACGACTGGAGGTCCGACGAGGACGAGGACGACGAAGGTGAGGAGGATGAGGACGACGAAGAGGTCGAACTGTCCGACGTGGACGAGGTGTTGGAAGTGGCGGACGGCGAGGGCGACGACGAACTGGTCGTGCCGGTGCTGCCCGCCGCCGTGTCCGCCTCCGCGTCCGACTGCATCGTGCCGACCAGGGCGAACACCCCGGCCGCCGCCGCCAGCGTGATCGCTGCCGTGGCCGCCGCGATGCGCCGCTTGCCTCTGCGGACCGCCGTAGCGGCCCCACGCTCCTTGACTGTCATGACCGTTCCCCTCCGCAGTGACGCTCTGTCACGTCCTACGGTCGGGGACCAGCCTGAGAGAAGTCTGTGAGGCGCCCATACGCCCCACAAGAACTCTCTGAGAGGAATCTTAAATTGCTTGAGGCTTCAACAAGCCCCACCTCATCGCCGCTTACGCGGTACTTGCCTACGCGGTACCTGCCTACGCGGTCAGGCGCGCGATCGCCTCGTCGACGGTCAGTTCCTCGCGCTCGCCGGTCCTGCGGTCCTTGAGTTCCAGGACACCCTCGGCGGAGCGGCGGCCCGCGACCAGGATCTTCGGTACGCCGATCAGCTCCGAGTCGGTGAACTTCACGCCCGGGGAGACCCCGGCGCGGTCGTCGACCAGGACGCGCAGGCCTGCCGCGCGCAGCTTCTCCGATACGTCGAGGGCGAGTTCGGTCTGCAGGGCCTTGCCGGCGGCGACGACGTGCACGTCGGCCGGGGCGACCTCGGCGGGCCAGCACAGGCCCTTGTCGTCGGCGGTCTGCTCGGCGAGGGCGGCGACCGCGCGGGAGACACCGATACCGTAGGAACCCATGGTCACGCGGACCGGCTTGCCGTGCCGGCCGAGGACGTCGAGCTTGAGGGCGTCGGCGTACTTGCGGCCGAGCTGGAAGATGTGGCCGATCTCGATGGCGCGGTCCAGCTTGAGGCCGGTGCCGCACTTGGGGCAGGGGTCGCCCTCCTGCACGACCACGACGTCGACGTACTCGCCGACCTCGAAGTCACGGCCCGCTACGACGTTCTTGGCGTGCGTGCCCTGCTTGTTGGCGCCCGTGATCCATGAAGTGCCGGGGGCCACACGCGGGTCGGCGATGTACGTGACCTTCTCGCCCAGACCCTGCGGACCGACGTATCCACGCACCAGGTCGGGACGGCCGGTGAAGTCCTCCGCCGTCACCAACTCGACTGCGGCGGGGGCGAAGTGGGCCTCGACCTTGCCCAGGTCGACCTCGCGGTCACCGGGGACTCCCACGGCCACGATCTCGCCGTCGACCTTGACGAGGAGGTTCTTCAGGGTCGCGGAGGCCTCGACGCCGAGGTGGGCGGCGAGGGTCTCGATGGTGGGGGTGTCGGGGGTCGGGATCTCTTCGAGCGCGGCGACGCCGTCGGCGTCCACGGACTTCAACTCGTATGTGATCGCTTCGGTGTTGGCGGCGAAGTCGCAGTTCGGGCAGTCCGCGAAGGTGTCCTCGCCGGCCTCGGCAGGGGCGAGGAACTCCTCCGACTTGGAGCCGCCCATCGCGCCCGCGGTGGCGGCGCAGATGCGGTAGTCGAGGCCCAGACGCGCGAAGACCTTCTGGTAGGCCTCGCGGTGCAGGGCGTACGACTTGGCGAGGCCCTCGTCCTCCGTGTCGAAGGAGTACGAGTCCTTCATCAGGAACTCGCGGCCACGGAGGATGCCGGCACGGGGGCGGGCCTCGTCGCGGTACTTGTTCTGGATCTGGTAGAGGATGACCGGCAGGTCCTTGTAGGAGGACGCCTGGTCCTTCACGATCAGCGTGAAGATCTCCTCGTGGGTGGGGCCGAGGAGGTAGTCGCCGCCCTTGCGGTCCTGGAGACGGAACAGCTCGGGGCCGTACTCCTCCCAGCGGCCGGTCGCCTCGTACGGCTCGCGGGGCAGGATCGCGGGGAGCAGCACCTCCTGGGCGCCGATCGCGTCCATCTCCTCACGCACGATCCGCTCGACGTTGGAGAGGACCTTCTTGCCCAGGGGCAGCCAGGACCAGATGCCGGCCGCGGTGCGGCGGACGTAGCCGGCCCGCACGAGCAGCTTGTGACTGAGGACCTCGGCGTCCGCCGGGTCGTCGCGCAGCGTCTTCGCCATCAACTGGGACATGCGCTGGACCGGTACGTTCGCCATGGTTCCTGTACTCCTGCCGGGAAAGGGTGATGGCTAGGAGGTTAGCCGGGCGTGCTGTGCCGGTGGAAATCGGTTAGCGGCGGCGCAGCGGGAGCGGGGCGCCCATGACGGCGTACGGCTTGGGGGCGCTGGGGAACACGACCTGGCTGGCGAGGTCCTCGTAGCCGAGGGAGCGGTAGAGGCCCCGGGCCGGGCTGTCGGTGTCGATCGCGGAGAGGATCGAGCGGGGTTCGGTGGCGGCGTCCGTGATGGTGGTGATCAGGGAACGGCCGGCACCGCGGTTCTGATAGTGCGGGTGGACGTGCAGCTCGGTGATCACGAAGGAGTGGTCGAGCCAGTCGTCGTGGTCGCGGGCTCGGAGGTAGGGCTCTACGACCGTGGACCACCAGTGGGTGCGGTTGTTGGGCATGCCGTAGACGAATCCGACGAGTCGGCCTTCGGTGGTGGCGCCCAGTGCTCTGGCTCCGGGGTAGGTCATGTGGCGAAGGACGATCTGGCGTCTTACCGCTACCTCGTCCGGGCCCAGGCCGAATGCGAGGGCTTGTACGGCCAGGGCTTCGTCCACGCGGGCGGAGAGGTCCAGGGGGCCGATCACGACGTCTTCGGGGTGGCGGTGACCGTGACCGGGAAATCGCATGTGGGGAGAGTACAGGGGGGTGACAGTTGTCTTTCGGGTGCGGGCCGCATGTGGCTGGTCGCGCCCACGCGGCGGAGCCGCACATGTCACAGCCCCGCGCCCCTGAAACGCTTCAGAACAGGACGCTCATGAAGGCGCCGACCTCTTGGAAGCCCACCCTCAAGTACGCCCTTCTCGCCGGTGTATTGAAGTCGTTCACGTAGAGGCTGACCTTGGGGGCCACGTCCGCCAGGGCGTAGCGCAGTACCGATGCCATCGCCGGGGCCGCCACGCCCATCCCCCGGTACTCGGGGGCCACCCAGACGCCCTGGATCTGGCAGGCCTTGGGTGTCGCCGCGCCGATCTCCGCCTTGAAGACGACCTTGCCGTACTCGTCGAGGCGGGCGAACGAGCGGCCGGAGCCCACGAGTTCGGCCACTCGGGCCTGGTAGAGGAGGCCGCCGTCGCCAGCCAGTGGGGAGACGCCCACCTCCTCGGTGAACATCGCGACGCACGCCGGCATGATCGTGTCCATCTCGTCCTTGCGGATACGGCGGACGTACGGGTCGGGGGCGATGTCGGTGGGCATGCGGTCGGCGACCATGAGGGGCTGGCGGGCGCGGACCTCGCGGGCCGGGCCCCAGCTCGGTTCGAGGAGGCGCCAGAGTTGGGCGGTGGCCTCGGCCGGGCCGACGATCGAGGAGCAGCGGCGGCCGGCCCGGCGGGCGCGGTCGGCGAAGGCGCGGACGGCTCTCGGGGTCGCGCAGATGGGGACGAGGTTGGCGCCCGCGTAGCAGAGGGACGTCAGCATGCCGTCCTCGTACCAGCCCCACATCTCGCCGCCGAGCCGCCACGGGTCCAGGCCCGCGACCTGTACCCGCGAGGTCACGAAGGCGTTCGTGACCGGCTCGCGGTCCAGTACGGCGAGCGCGGCATCCAGGTCGCTCGGTTCGAGCACCCGAGAGGTGGTCTGGGTCAACACGTACGGGGCCTCACCCTAAGGTCTGCTGATCTCCGCACTGTACCTGCGGAAGCTGAGCGGTGCCGTCTGTGTTGCCGCTTGGTTGTCAGTGGGGGTGGGTCAGGTCGCCGTCTCGTGGGGGGCGGGGAGCGCCGACCCCCCGCAACCCCAGCACAAGGCCGTC
>NZ_JBHXME010000247.1:0-11717 GCF_042721125.1 Streptomyces sp. NPDC058469 | reverse complement strand
CCAGCACGGAGGTGTGGGCGCCGATGCGGACGCCGTCGCCGAGTGTCACGGTGCCGCGGACGGTCGTGAAGGGGTTCAGCGAGCAGTCGGCGCCGGCCGTGATGTCGCCGGTGACGTACGCGTGGGCGCCGACGTAGGAGTCGTCGCCCAGGTGCAGGCGGTCCGGGTACACGGCGGCCGACTTCGCGACGTAGCACCGCTCGCCGAGGGTCACGGTCCCGGTGGCGAGCAACTTCTGTTGCCGTAGCCGCTGTTCGGCGCGCTGCGTGTCCGAGGCGCCTTCGGCGAAGAGCCAGGGGCAGTGCTCGAACAGCCCGTCGTCCTGAGTGGACGCGTCGACCGGCTCATGGATGGTCGGCTCCGGGGCGGGCGCGGGACGGGTTCCGCCGTCTTGGCTCATCAGGTGCTCCTCCACGGGGTAGTTGAGCGATTATGGCCGTCCGCGCGGAGTGCGTCAGTGGGTATCTGTGGTCGCTAGGAGTCGGTCGATCTCGGTGAGTTCGTCGGCGTTCAGGGGTGCGGCGTCCAACGCCGCGAGGTTCTGGTCGAGTTGGGCGACGCTGCTGGCGCCGATGATGACCGAGACGACGCGCGGGTCGCGCAGGATCCAGGCGAGGGCGAGCTGCGCGAGTGTCTGCCCGCGTTGTTCCGCCACCTTGGCGAGGGCTCGGATGAGGGCGAGTTTCTCCTCGGTGAGGGCGTCGCTCTTGAGGAAGTGCCCCACCGCCATCCGCGAGCCGGCCGGAATCCCCTTGAGGTAGCGGTTCGTCAGCAGGCCCTGGGCCAGTGGGGAGAAGGCGATGAGGCTGCTTCCGCTGTCGCCGACGGCTTCCAGTACGCCGGGCTCGACGGTGCGGTCGAGCATGGAGTACGCGGCCTGGTGCAGGAGCAGCGGGGTGCCGAGGCCGCCCAGGATCTCCACGGCGCGGCGGTGCTGTTCCGGTGAGTAGTTGGAGATGCCCGCGTACAGCGCCTTGCCCTGGCGGACGGCGGTATCCAGGGCACCCATGGTCTCCTCCAGGGGTGTGTCCGGGTCGAAGCGGTGCGAGTAGAACACGTCCACGTGGTCCAGTCCGGTACGGCGAAGCGACTGGTCAAGGCTGGACAGGAGGTACTTGCGCGAGCCGCCGTCGCCGTAGGGTCCGGGCCACATGTCGTAGCCGGCCTTGGTGGCGATGAACAGCTCGTCCCGGTACGGGCGGAAGTCCTGTGCGTAGAGCGTGCCGAAGTTCGCCTCGGCGGAGCCGTAGGGCGGGCCGTAGTTGTTGGCGAGGTCGATGTGGGTCACCCCGCGGTCGAACGCCCGGCGCAGTACCGCCCGTTGGTTCTCCAGCGGGGCGGTGTCGCCGAAGTTGTGCCACAGGCCCAGCGAGACGGCGGGCAGGAGCACGCCGCTGTGTCCGGCGCGCCGGTAGGTCATCGAGGTGTAGCGGTCGGCGGCGGCCTGGTGGGCCATTGCGGGAGGTCCTTTCGGAGTGGTGGCGAAGGGAGTGGTGGCGAAGAACGTGACGGGAGCCGGGTGCCCCGCTACTCCTCGGTGGGTCCGAGGTCGGGGGCGTCGCGGAGGTCGACGGTGGGCTTGATGGTGGTGTGGAGTTCGAGGACGGTGATCTCGTTGCGGCCGGGGCGCAGGACCGGCGCGGGGACGTAAAGCGTGTGCTGCGGGCCGCCCGACCAGTACCGGCCGAGGGAGAAGCCGTTGATCCAGGCGTTGCCCTTGGTCCAGCCCGTCAGGGAGGAATCCCTCGTCGAGGATCTCAAGCACGGGCACGGCTGGACTGCTCCTTGTTGCGGGGAGGACGGGGCGGGGCGACCACGGTGCGGTGGTGCCCCGCCCCGTCCTCGGGACGTCCGGCGGCGGTCAGCCACCGCTGACGGTGAAGCCCTGCCGGTTGCCGTACTCGGTGATCCGCTTCTGCCAGGCCGTGAGACCGGCCGACAGGTCGGTGCCGGCGCTGATGGACTGCCCGGCGGTGTCCTTGAACACCGAGTTGGCGTAGACCTGGAAGGGCAGGTACTGCCAGCCGGGGGTGACCTGGGCGGAAGAGGCGGCGTAGACCTGGTTGGCCTGCTGGTCACCGAGCACGGCGATCTTCTTGTTGAGGAAGGCGGGATCCTTCAGCAGCGCCGAGGTGGCCGGGAAGAGTCCGCCGTCGGACAGTGCCTTGGTCGCGGTCGGGTCGGAGTTGAGCCATTCGGCGAAGGCCACCGCCGCGGCCTTGTTCTTGCTGGTCACCGGGACGGCATTCGAGGAGCCGCCGTTCTCGGAAGAGGCCTTGCCGCCGGCCTCCCACTGCGGGACCGGGGCAGCGGCCCACTTCCCGGCGGTCTGCGGAATGGTGGAGGCGATGCTGCTCGGCGCCCAGGCGCCGGCGATCCACGTGGCGTACTTGCCACTGGCCATGCCCTGCCACCACTCGTTGGTCCAGATGGCGGTGGAGTCGGCAAGCTTCTTCGACAACAGGGAGGTCCACAGGGTGCTGACCTTGGTCGCGCCGGCGTCCTTGAGGTTGACCGAGACCTTGGTGGATCCCGAGGTCTGGAAGGGCTTGCCACCCGCCTGCCAGATGAGGCTGTCGACAACGCCGGCGTCGCTCGGGTCCACGGCGGTGATGTAGTGGGTGGGGTCCGCCGCGTGGATCTTCGCCGCGTCGGCGGCGAACTCCTTCCAGGTCTTGGGCGGCTGCAGCCCGAGCTTCTTGAAGACGTCGGTGCGGTAGAACATGGTCAGCGGGCCGGTGTCCTGGGGGACGCCGTAGACCCCTCCGTTGGTCGAGACCTGGGACCACGCGGAGGCGGTGAACTTGTCCTTGAGCGACTGGACGTTGTAGTCGTCCAGGTTGACCAGGTCCTTGGACAGGGCCAGTTCCGGCAGTGCGAAGTACTCGACCTGGGCGATGTCGGGTCCGCCGGTGCCGGCCTTGATGGCGGTCTCCAGCTTGGTGTACTCCGCGGGGCCCTGGCCCGCGTTGACCACGTTGATCTTGATCTTGGGGTGGAGCGCCTCGAACTTGGCGACGATCGGCTTGAGGTTGGGTGTCCAGGTCCAGAAGGTCAGGGTGGTCGCCTTGTCGAGCGCGCCGGCGGTCGAGGCCGCGCTCGCGCCGCCCGAGTCCGCGGACCCGGAGCAGGCGGTCAGGGTGAGAGCCAGTGCGGCGACGGGTGCGGCGGCCAGGAGAAGTCGTCTGCGGGACGGGGGTGTAAGGGACATGGCTGTGGTGCTCCTCTACGTCGTTGTGGGAGGTGGAACCGGGTTCGGGATGGAGGGGGTTACTGCTTGACGCTTCCGCTGGCGAGGCCGGACTGCCAGAACCGCTGCAGGAAGAGGAAGGCGATGATCAGGGGCACGATCGCCAGCAGGCTCCCGGTGACGATCAGCGGGTAGAGCTGTGCTGTGCCGACCGTGCTCTGACCGCTGGCCTGGGTGTTCCACTGGTTCAGGCCCACCGTCAGGGGGAACCAGTGGGGATCGCTCAGCACGATCAGGGGCAGGAAGTAGTTGTTCCAGGTCGCGACGAGCGCGAACAGGAGGACGGTGACGAACCCCGGAGCCAGCAGCCGCAGCGAGATGGTGAAGAAGGTCCGCAGCTCGCCCGAACCGTCGATGCGGGCGGCTTCGAGCATGGAGTCGGGCACCGCGTCCAGCGCGTAGACCCGCATCAGATACAGGCCGAACGGGCTGGCGAGCGCCGGGATCAGCACCGCCCAGGGTGTGTTGACGATGTTCAGCTTGCTGAACAGCAGGTAGGTGGGGACGGCCAGCGCGGTGGTGGGAATGGTGACGGCACCCAGCACCAGGGCGAACAGCGCCTTCCTGCCACGGAACTCGTACTTCGCCAAGGCGTAGCCGCCCGCTGTCGCGATGATCGCCGCTCCGCCCGCGCCCACCACGGAGTAGAGCAGGGTGTTGCCGAACCAGCGCAGGTAGATGCCGTCGTCGTAGGTCAGGACGTCGTGGACGTTCTGGAAGAAGTGGAAGCCGTCGCCGAACCACAGGCCGAAGCTGGAGAAGAGCGACTTGCTGTTCTTGGTGCTGCTCATCAGCAGCCAGAACAGGGGCAGCATGGTGTAGGCGAGCATGAGGAACATGGCCACCGTCAGCGGGGTGCTGCCGCGCCGGCGCGGGGCACGTCGGCCGGAGCCGGCGGGGCGGCCGGGGCGGGTGCGCCGACGGACGGGGGCTGGGGCGGCGGCGGTCACAGGACGCGCTCCTTCCGGGCGGTCCAGAGCTGGACCGCGTAGGCGACGACGGCCGTGACCACGCCGAGCAGGACGGCGATGGCGGCGGAGTAGTTGAACTGCTGACCGTTGAACGCCAGGTTGAAGGCGTACATGTTGGGCGTGTAGCTGGTGGTGATGACGTCGGGCGCCAGCGACTGCAGGATGTTGGGCTCGTTGAAGAGCTGGAAGCTGCCGATGATCGAGAAGATGACGGTCAGCAGCAGCGCCTGGCCCAGCGCCGGGATCTTGATGCTCCATGCCTGGCGGATCGCTCCGGCGCCGTCCATCTCCGCGGCCTCGTACAGCTCTTCCGGTACCGAGCGCAGCGCCGCGTACAGGATGAGCATGTTGTAGCCGGTGTACTCCCAGGTGTTGATGTTGCCGATGGAGGCCAGCATCCAGGGCTTGGACAGCAGGTTCGGCATGGCGACGCCGAACGCGTCCCCGACCTGGTGGACCAGGCCGAAGCTCGGGCCGTACAGATATCCCCACATGAGCGCGGCCACCACGGCGGGGACCGCGTAGGGGATGAAGATGCCGATCCGGAACAGGCCGGCCCAGCGCAGCCGGCCGCTGTCGATGATCAGCGCGGCGAGCAGTGCGAGGCCGAGCATGATCGGCACCTGTACGGCGAGGAAGAGTGCCACCCGGGCCAGCCCCACGCGGAAGAGGGTGTCGCCGAAGGCCCGGGTGTAGTTCTCGAAGCCGACGAAGACGGTGCCGCCGACCAGCCGCTCCTGGAAGAGGCTCAGGTAGACCGCGTACAGCAGAGGTGCGGCGATGGCGATCGCGAAAACCAGCAGGAAGGGTGCGAAGAGTACGTAGCCGAACCGGCCGTGCGGGGAAGTCACCCCCCGGCGGGGCGGATAGGCGGCGGACGAAGACAGCTTGCTCAAGGCTCTGGTCCTGTTCACGCGGTACTGAGGGACCGTGTTTGCGCTAACACGCTTGACTGGATGGGAGACTGCCCGCGCCCGCTCCCGCATGTCAAGAGGGTGTTACCAAAAGGAATCCGACGGGTGTCCAAGGGGACAGAAGCTCCAGATAAGGCGCATGCCGGGCGCTTATACGGTCTGACCTCGCCATCCGAAGGCTCCAGAGAGACCGCAGCGGCACCTGAATTGACTCCAGACCTGTGTTTGCGCCAACATCCATGGTGAGAGCAAGCAGCCTGGACGAGCGAGGAGACCTGGGTATGAGCAGGGCGGGGAGCACCTCGGCCGGAGCCGCCACTGACGGCGTCCCTCCCGCGCGCACCCGGCCGCCCTCACAGTCGGACGTCGCCGCGCTGGCCGGTGTCTCCAGCCAGACCGTCTCCCGGGTCGCCAACGACAAGTCCAACGTCGACGACGAGACCCGACAGCGCGTCCTGGCCGCCATGGAGATGCTGGGGTACCGGACCAACACCGCCGCCCGTGCGCTGGCGACCGGCCAGTTCCGGATGCTCGGCGTCATCAGCTTCGACCTGAGCGCCCACGGCAACGCCCGGACGCTCCAGTCCATCGCGGCGGTGGCCCAGGACGCCGGGTACTCGGTCAATGTCGCCGTGGTCAGGGCCGCCACCGAAGGAGCCGTGCGGCAGGCGTTCTCCCAGCTCACCAGCCAGGCCGTCGACGGCATCGTGCTGATCGAGGCCCAGATCCTTGACCGCCCCGAGCTACGGCTGCCTCCCGGCGTCCCGATCGTGATGGCCGACGGCAACCCCGGCCAGCGCTTCCCCGCGGTCGACAACAATCAGCTCGTCGGCGCCCGTGCCGCCACCGAGCACCTGCTCTCCCTGGGACACACCACGGTCTGGCACCTCGCGGGCCCGCAGGACTCCTACTCCGCCCGCCACCGGGTCACGGCCTGGCACACGGCGCTGAAGGAAGCCGGAGCCCCCGTCCCGCCCGTGAGCTACGGCGACTGGAGCGCCGAGTCCGGCTACGCCATCGGCCGTGAACTCGCCGCCCGGGACGACATCACCGCCGTCTTCGCCGGCAACGACCACATGGCGATCGGCCTGATCCGGGCCCTGACCGAAGCCGGTCGCACGGTGCCGGACGACGTGAGCGTCGTCGGCTTCGACGACATCGCCGAGGCCGCCTACCTCCAGCCACCGCTCACCACCGTGCACCAGGACTTCGAGGAGATGGGCCGCGCCTGCGTCGCCGTCCTGCTGCGGCAGATCGAGGGCGGCGAGTCGATCGCGGGACTGATCGACTCCGTCGAACCCCGACTCGTCGTACGCGCGAGCACCGCGCCTCCGCCGAAGCGGCCGAGGACGAAGAAGCCGTAGGAGCCTGTCAGAGCCCTGCCCGGGGACCCTGATACCCCAGGCGGCCTGCCGCCGAGCGGCGGGGCACCCTTCCCAGCCGGTCTCCGTGCGCCGTTTCGGCGAGATTGCGGCCCGTTGCCCCGGGGCGACGAATGTGTGAACAGACTCTTGACTGCCTCGGCGGGCGGCAGCACACTCCACACAACCCAACATGTTTGCGCAACCATCAACATGCTGGGCACCCACCAGCCCCCACCCGATGAGGTTCGGCATGCCCGCACGCTTTCTGACCTCCGCACGGCGCCTGGGCTCCACCTTCGGCGCGCTCATCGCTCTGACCGCCGCGGCGCTTCTGTCGGCGCCCGCGGCCCACGCCGACACCAACGGCACCTTCACCCCCGGCGCCACCTGGAACGACACCTCGGGCAACGCCCTTCAGACGCACGGACTCGGCATCGTGAAGGTCGGCTCCGACTGGTACGGCTTCGGCGAGAACAAGTCGGGAGAGAGCTCCACCAACGCCCAGTTCCAGTCCATCAGTTGCTACAAGTCCAGCGACCTGTCCCACTGGGCCTACCAGGGGGCCGCCCTGGGCCGGCAGTCGAGCGGCGACCTGGGGCCTAACCGGGTCGTGGAACGTCCCAAGGTCATCTACAACGCGTCGACCGGCAAGTACGTGATGTACCTGCACATCGACAGCTCCAACTACTCCGAGGCCAAGGTCGGCGTCGCGACCAGCAGCACGCCGTGCGGTGCCTACAGCTACCAGGGCAGCTTCCGGCCGCTCGGCTACCAGAGCCGGGACATCGGCCTCTTCCAGGACACCGACGGCACCGGCTACCTGCTGAGCGAGGACCGCGCCAACGGCCTGCGCATCGACAGACTCTCGGCCGACTACCTCAGCGTCACGAGCGCGGTGACGGTCTTCGCCGACTACGAGTCGCCGGCGATGGTGAAGACCGGGGGCCGGTACTACCTGCTCGGGTCCCACCTGACCGGCTGGAACACCAACGACAACGTGTACGCCACGACGACCTCGCTCACCGGCACGTGGTCCGCGTTCCGTACCTTCGCGCCCGTGGGCACCAAGACCTACAACACGCAGACCGCCAACGTCATCCCGGTGCAGGGCAGTTCTGGCACCACGTTCATCTACGCCGGTGACCGCTGGACGACCTCCGATCTGGGCGCCTCGCCCCTGGTGTGGCTGCCGATGACGATCAGCGGCACGACGGTGGCCGTCGGCTGGCAGAACTCCTGGACCCTCGACGTGACCACCGGAACCTGGTCGGGCACCTCCAACCCCGCCGCTGCCACGCACCGGCTCACCGGCGCCGGAAGCGGGCTGGTGATGGACGTCGGCAACGGGTCGACGGCCAACGGCGCGGGCATCGACCAGTGGGGTTCCAACGGGGCCTCCAACCAGCAGTGGACGCTCAAGCAGGTCGCCGGGAACGTCTACACCTTCACGGGCGTGGGCAGCGGCAAGTGCCTCGACGTGCCCAGCCAGTCCACCACACAGGGCATCCAGTTGGACATCTGGACCTGCAACAACGGCACCAACCAGCAGTGGATACTGGAGGCCACCGGCTCCTACACCTCCTCGTCCAACGCCTCTTATGTCCTGGTCAACCTCAACAGTGGTCTGATCGCGGACGTGACCGGAGCGTCGGCCACCGCGGGAGCGACCGTCGAGCAGTGGGCCGCCACCGGGGGCACCAACCAGACCTGGACCCTGAACTGACGCCGATAGACCTGATCGGCTAGGTCGGCTAGGTCGGATCAGCAGCAACAGGGGTGGCCACGACAGACTGTGGCCACCCCGCAACGGCACCGACGCCGGTTAACTGAGCTTCTTCAGCGTTGCCGCTCCAGGGTGAGGACGGCTTTGGCGATTGACGTCATGCGGTTCGGGCTGCACCGGGATCTGCGGAAGATGCGCCAGGACTTCAGGCGTGCAGCGCCGCGTTCGACCGGTGTCCGTGCAGCGGACAGCGCGCGGTTGAGGGTCTTCTCGGTGAGGGTGAGTTCCTGCAGGGGCCCGCGTTTGATGCCGGTATTCACCCAGGGGCCGCCGCCCTGGTGGGCGAGATCGGGTCACGTCCGCGGGAGTGGTGTATTGACGGCCACTCGGTGATCTCGTTTTGAGGCTATGCGCTGAGTTCGGTGGGCAGGGTGGTCTCGTCGGTTTGTGACTCGATCGGGTGGAGGCGGGCCTTGGCGAGCAGGTCGAGTCCCATGTAGCGGCGGGCTTCGGTCCATTCGTCGTTCTGCTCGGCCAGGACCGCGCCGACCAGGCGGATCAGGGCGGTGCGGTCGGGGAAGATGCAGACCACGTCGGTGCGGCGGCGGATCTCCTTGTTGAGGCGTTCCTGCGGGTTGTTGGACCAGATCTGCCGCCAGCTCTCGCGCGGGAACGCGGTGAAGGCCAGCAGGTCGTGCTGGGCGGTGTCCAAGTGGGCTGCGGACTTGGGGAACTTGGCCTCCAATGCGTCCAGGACGTGCCGCATCTGGGCCCTCACAGCGTCGGCGTCGGGCTGTTCGAAGACGGTCCGCAGCAGCGTGGCCACCCACGGCTGGGCCGATTTCGGGACCTGGCTCAGCAAATTTCGGGCGTAATGGGTTCGACAGCGCTGCCAGGAAGCGCCGGGCAGGACCGCGCCGATCGCGTTCACCAGGCCGGTGTGTGCGTCGGAGACGATCAGCTGGACTCCGTTCAGGCCGCGGGCGGTCAGGGAGCGCAGGAAGGCGAGCCAGCCGGCGCCGTCTTCGGCGGTGGCGACGTCGATGCCGAGGATCTCGCGGTGTCCGTCGGCGTTGACGCCGACCGCGACGAGGGCGTGGACGTTGATGATGCGGCCGCCCTCGCGGACCTTCTGGGTCAGCGCGTCGACCCAGACGAACGCGTAGGGCCCGGCGTCGAGGGGCCGGTTGCGAAACGCGGCGACCTGTTCGTCCAGGTGTTTCGCCATCACCGAGACCTGGGACTTCGACAGTTGGGTGACGCCGAGGGACTCGGCGAGTTTCTCAACTCTGCGTGTGCTGACGCCGAGCAGGTAGGCGGTGGCGACCACGCTGATGAGGGCTTGTTCGGCCCGGCGGCGTCGTTCGAGGAGCCAGTGCGGGAAGTAACTGCCCTGCCGCAGCTTGGGAATGGCCAGTTCGACGGTGCCCGCCCTCGTGTCCCACTCGCGTGGGCGGTAGCCGTTGCGGTGGTTGACACGTTCGTCGCTGACCAGTCCGTATTCGGCGTTGCAGAGGGCGTCGGCCTCCGCGGACATGAGTGTGTCGGCGAACGTCTTGACCATCGCGCGCAGCAGATCGGGACTCGCCGCGGCGAGGTTGTCCTCCGCGAGGGCGTGCAAACCCCCGGATCAGGTCGAACCCGTACACCATCTCCATGGACGCAACCTCAGCTTGTGCAACGACCGTACAAGATGATCTTCGGAAGGGCTCATTTGCGCAGGTCAGAGACGCCGTAGAGGAGTTCCTGGACATCTAGCTTTCGTACGGGACATCTGAGCGTGACGTGGATGTCCGGGGTGTCCAGGGTGCCGCCGTGCCTTCACCGGTACGGCGGCACCGCCGTGTTCAGCGGGTGCTCCATTTCTGGTTGTCCTGGCCGTTGCAGTCCCAGAGTTGGAGCCGGGTGCCGTTGCCGGTCTTCTGGTCCTTGACGTCCACGCACTTGTTGGCCTGCGGATTGACCAGGTCGTTGCTGGAGTTGAGGCGGAACTGCTGGGCCGGGTTGCCACTGCACACCGCGATCTGGATCACCGCGCCGTTCGCCGACGAGCCCCAGGCGACGTCCATGCACAGGCCCATCGAGCGGATCGTGCCGTCCGAACGGAAGTCCCACTTCTGCCAGTTCTTGCCGGTGCAGCTGTTGATCTGCAACGGCGAACCGTCGGCGCCCTTGTGACCCACCATCTCGATGCACTTGTTGGAGGCGTGGCCGTAGATGGTGGTGCCGGGGGCGGTGGTCACCGTCTTGGTGGCCGTGGCCTTGGTCGTGGTGGACTTCTTCTTCGAACTGCCGCCGGAGGACGCCTTCTTGGGGGCGTCGGCCGTGCTGCCCGCGATCACTCCGGCACCGGCTCCGGCCGCGGCGCCCGCGCCGTTCTTCACCGTGCTCTTCTTGCCGCCGGTCGTGTGCGAGGGCGTCGGCTTCGGCGAGGTCGGGTCCGGGCTGGCCGAACCGTAGGCGCCGGCACCGCTGTCCGTCGTCGCCCCGTTCAACACGGTCCCGGCGTCGGCCACTTGGTCCGACGGCTTCCCGTCCGAACTCGACCTGCCGAGCAGCCCGGACACCAGGAACGGCACGCCGATCAGCAGCGCACCGGCTATCGCGGCTCCGGCGAGGAGGCCTCGGGAGGGGCGGCCGAAGGCGGGGGCGGCTGTGGCGGTGTCTTCGCCGGTTTCCGAGCCGGCTCCAACTCCGTCTCCGGATTGGACTGTTGCCGCTCCGGCCAAGGCCTCGGGGCCCGGGTCGGGGTCGGCGTGGGTGTCGGCGTGGGGGTCGGGTGCGGCTTCGGGGGTGGTGCCTTCGTCGGCGCCTACGACGGCTTCCGCGGTGGGGAGTTGGGCTGCGGCGGCGAGCTGCGCGGGGGGCGTGAGTGCCGCTTCCGCCTTCGCTGCGGTCTCCGGGGCGGCGCCGGTGCGAGCGGCCGTCGTCTCGCCGCTGGTCGGCGGGAGTACCGCTTCGGTCTCGGGGGCGCCGCCCGCGGTGGTGTCCGGGGCCGGAGTGGGCTCCGCCCCGCCCGTCGCTGCCTGGTGCTGCGGGCTGTTCTTGCCGGACATGCTGTTCCTTCCAGAAAAGTGATCGGGTGACGACCGGTCAGTCGTCGTCCGGGGCGGGCGGGGTGACCGAGAACCGGTTGCCGTCGAAGTACAGGGTCAGGGGGGTGCCGTCGGCCGGGCCGAACCGGTGAGTACGGCCGTCGGGGCCAAGCACCTGGACCGGCCGCCCGGTGTCCCGTGCGACCAGTGCCGCCAGGGTGGACACGTAGGTGGGGGTGTCGGGGCGGGCCAGCACGAGGGCGAGGCGCGCGACGTCGTCCAGTCCGGCCTCCGCGACGGTCACCGTGCCGTTCTGGAGGATCGACTGGGCGCGCAACTCCTCGGTGAGGGCGCCGATTTCCGCCAGCGCGTCGGTCCTGACTGAGGTGTTCGGGGCGGGGAGCGCCGCGTCGTCGGGGGCACCGTTGGCCGCTACGTCGGCTTGAGCCCAGGTGAGGAG
>NZ_JBHXME010000246.1:9824-11943 GCF_042721125.1 Streptomyces sp. NPDC058469 | reverse complement strand
GTTGTTGTTGTAAACCGCCGGGAGTTTCTACGACTCCCCGGGGCGAAGCTGCGCCGGCCCCTCCCTTTCGTCCCCGTACCCCAACCGCCCCCCCCCGACGCCCGGGCGGGCGGGGCCGATGAACATGCGCTCGGTCACATGAGGCAGCACTCGACGTCCTTCCCTGATCGGAGATACGGTAGTACTTACTGTTGCATCTACCGTATGGGCTCCTGGCCGATGCGGACCCGGAGCCGTTCGCCGCGGCTCGGCCAGTGGGAACTAGGAGGCAGAATCAGTGCAGATCAAGCAGATCGCGGTGGTCGGCTGCGGCACCATGGGTGCCGGCATCATCCAGGTGGCCGCTCAGACCGGCATCGACGTCGTCGGGGTCGAACGCACCGAGCAGGCCGCCGAGGCGGCTCGGCTGCGTATCGAAGCCGGGCTTGAGGCGACCGCCGCCCGGGGCAAGATCACCCCCGAGCAGGCGCGCGAGGCCGCCTCCCGCTTCAGCGTGACCACCGAACTCGCCCGGGTGGCCGATGCGGACCTGGTCGTCGAGGCCGTGTTCGAGGACGTCGAACTCAAGAAGGGCGTTCTCAAGGAGATCGACGGCCTGGTCGGGCCCGACACGTTCATCGCCTCCAACACCTCCACGATTCCTCTGGTGATCCTGGCCGCCGCGACCAGCCGCCCTGATCGGGTCGTCGGTCTGCACTTCTTCAACCCGGTGCCGGCGATGAAGCTGGTGGAGGTGATCAAGACACCGGTGACGTCCGCGGAGCACGTGCGGACCATGGTCGATCTCGCCGTGGCCATGGGCAAGAACCCGGTCGTCGTGAACGACGTACCCGGCTTCGTGGGCAATCTGCTCATCGTCCCCTACCTGCTCGACGCGGTGCGGGCATTCGAGCGCGGTGTGGCCGACATGGAGTCGATCGACAGCGTCATCCGCCTCGGGTTCAACCACCCCATGGGCCCGTTCAAACTCAGCGACCTGATCGGCCTCGACATCGTCCACGACATGGCCGCGTCGATGTACGAGGAGTACAAGGACCCCCGGTATTTCCCGCCGCCGCTGCTCAAGCAGTACGTCCGGCTCGGATGGCTGGGTCGCAAGACCGGCCGGGGGTTCTACCGCTATGACGACTGAGGCGACGGCGGGCCGCAGCCGGACGGCTCAGTCGGCCACGCTTGTCGAGCAGTGGGACACGCACCTGCGCTCGCAGGATCCGCTCCGGTTCGCGGGGTACGCCGTGCCGGCGTCCGAGGACGAGTCGGTCCGCACCGGCGTGGTCTCCTTCGGTGGCGCCGAGGCCGTCTGGATCGAGTGCGACGCGAGCCGCCAGACCGGGACGATGGGCGCGGTCGCCGGTGAGCGGATCGTGCGCGCGTTCAACCGCGCCGCCGAGCGCCGACTGCCGGTCGTAGAGACGGTCGCCAGTGGCGGTGCTCGCCTTCAGGAGGGCATGATCTCCCTGCTCCAGATGGCGCGGACGTCGTCCGCGGCATCCCGGCACGCGGCCGCCGGTCAGATGACCGCCGCCGTGCTCCGCTCCCCCACCACCGGCGGCGTCTACGCTTCGTGGGCCTCGCTGGCCGACCTGCGGGCCGCCGAGCCGGGCGCGACCATCGGGTTCGGCGGGCCGCGCGTCGTCGCCCAGGTGACCGGCGAGTTCCCGCCGCCGACGTCGCACACCGCCGAATCGGCCCACCGGTACGGACTGGTCGACGCCATCACACCGAACGGTGAGCAGTGGGGCTGGCTCGCCGCCGCGGTCGGCGCCCGCCCGGGCCCGCCGCTGACGCTGCCGCAGGGCCGGGCCGAGGGGCCCGACCCGACACCGATCCCGGCGGACCCGTACCTCCTCCTCCAGCGGTCCCGAGGCGCCCGACGCCCGTCCGGACTGGAATGGGCGAGCTGGCTGACCGACTCCTGGGTGGAGCTGCGCGGTTCCGACCCGGCCCTGCGAGCCGGCCTCGCGACGATCGCCGGTTCGCGTGCCGTCGTCGTCGCGATGGACAGATTCGCCGGGGCCAATCGCCCGGCGCTGCCAGGACCGGGGGCATTCCGTCTCGCGCAGCGCGCGATCCTGCTCGCCGACCGGCTGCGGCTGCCGGTCGTCACTCTCGTCGACAC
>NZ_JBHXME010000246.1:0-9814 GCF_042721125.1 Streptomyces sp. NPDC058469 | reverse complement strand
GGGGGCGGACCCGTCGCCGGAGTCGGAGGCGGCGGGCGTGGCGGGCGAGATCGCCCGCACCTTCCTGGCGATGGCGCAGCTGGCATCCGTGAGCGTGTGCCTGTGCGTCGGCGAGGGCGGCAGCGGCGGTGCCATGGCGCTTGCTCACACCGACCGTTTCCTCCTGCTCCAGGGCTCGGTCTTCTCGGTCATCGGCCCGGAAGCGGGCGCGGCGATCCTCTACCGCGATGCCGGGCGGGCGCCCGAGTTGACCCGCGCCCTGAAGATGACGTCCGTCGAGCTGCTGCACCGGGGAGTTGTCGACCGCGTCGTGCCCGAGAACGTGGACGCCGTGCGCGGAGCACTGCTCGACGCTCTGGCGTCCGCCACACCTGGCGAACGCGACAGCCGAGCCGACAAGGCGACCGCCCGCGCCCTCCTGGCCGGTTGAACGCACACCGGACGTCGGCGGCGGCAGCAGAAGGCGGCGGTGCCGGAACGGCGACCCGTCGGGCGAGGCACCAGCAAGTGATACCAACCGATTCGGAAGAGGAGTCCCTCCATGCAGAAGATCGCCAAGACGACCGGCAGCCACGGCATCGGTCAGATGATCCACGTCATCCACATGTCGGACGACGTGGAGAAGCTGAACCGCTTCTATGAGGACGTGTTCGGCGGGCTCCACTTCCTCGGCGTCGACGAGGCCAACTATCTGCCGATCGAGGACCGGTACGCCGGCCTGTTCATGGTCAGTGACGTGTGCATCGAGACCATGGCGCCCGCACTGCCGGCCGACGGCGCCAAGCCGGTCGGTAAGTTCTACAACAAGTTCGGCGAGCACCTGCACTCCGTCGGCTACAAAGTCGACGACCTGCCGGGGCTCGCGGAGCGGCTGCTGGCCAAGGGTGTGTACATCGGCGCGCCGGGCGGCGGGAAGATCGAGAAGCTCGACCCGGAGACGCAGTACTTCTACCCGAGCCCGCGCGACACCGCCGGTCTGATGGTCGAGATGTGCCGGATCGACATGCCCAACGACCCGCGCGACCTGGAGACCTGGTCGTCCCAGGTGAAGATGTGGCGGTCCCACCCGCTCACGATCGAGCGTTTCTCCTACGTCACACTCGGTGTGCGCGACCTGGAGTCGGCGGTCAGTACCTATGTCGACGTGATGGAGGCCGTCCCGGTCCAGCAGGGGATCGACGACGCCCTGCGGGCCCGTTTCCAGACGGTGCAACTCGGCGACTGCCTGCTCCAGTTGGCGCAGCCGCTGGAGGACCACTCCGACCTGGGCCGCCATGTGGCGAAGTGGGGCAACATGATCTACAGCCTCCGGTTCAAGGTGACGGACCTCGACTCGGTCGAGAGCTGGCTGAAGCGTAAGAACATCCGCACCGAGAGGCTCCGTGAGGACCTCGTGGTCACCGACATCGAGGACTCGTACGGGGCCCCGATCTTCTTCACCACCGAGGAGATCCCCGGCGATCCCTTCGCCTCCTGACCGCAACGCGCCGCCGCGGCCCGTGCCCGGTACCGGTCCGACCGGCACCGGGCACGGGTCGCGCGGCGTGCGCGGCACATCGAGGAGTCCGCCAACGCGGGCGCCCTCTGGTCCGCCGACGCACCTTGTCCGCAAATTCGAGAGCACGAGGTCTCCGAGGCGGTCGTCGGCATGCCCGGCATCCGCCCACTGGGATGCCGAACTCCCGGCTGCCGCCTGTGACTTCAGCGCGTTCCCCTACGCATCCACGCGGATCCGCGCCGCCACTGCGACGCCTCCGCCAGGACCACCGCTGTCGAGGTGAGCTGCCTGTCGGCTCGGCAACGGCATGGGAAAAGCTGCGGGCCCGGCACTCAGGCGGCCGGAGGACCGACCGGCTCCACCTCGTCGACCAGACCCCAGCGCCGTGCCTGCCCGGCGGTGAGCGGGCTGCCGCTGAGCACCATGTACAGCGTGCGCCAGCGGCCGATACGGCGTGGGATGCTCACCGTGCCGCCCGCGCCCGGGATCAGTCCCATGCCCAGCTCCGGCAGCCGGAAGACCGTGCCGGGGTCGGCGACGATCCGAGAGGCGAAGGCGGGCAGCTCGATCCCGGCGCCGACACAGGTGCCGTGCATCCGCACCGTGATCCGGTCCCGCAGCTCGTGCACCGACCGGGCCGCGCCACCACGGGTGCGTACCAGGTGCGCCGTCACCAGATCGGCTGCGACCCCGAACTCTCCGAGGTCTCCGCCCGAGCAGAAGGAGGGGCCGTTCCCGTCCAGGACGACCTCGGTCACCGTCGCGTCGAGCCTGGCGACGTCCAGGGCCGCGACGAGTGCGTCCCGGAGCTCCCGACCGTAGGCGTTGCGCCGCTCGGGCCGATTCAGCGTGAGGTGAAGGGTGCCGTCGTCACGGCGGACCAGCACGGTCTCGTCTCTTGCGGGCGGAGGCACCGGCCGGTCGCCGCGGGCCGCAAGCCAGCGGGCGAATCCTCCGCCGGCAAGCAGCGTGGAGTAGGCGAGCGACTCCGCGTCCAGCGCCTGGTTCACGGCGAGTCGCTCTCCGAGCCGCAGGACCTGGCCAAGGACGACGGCCGCCTCCGGGTTGCCGAGCGCGTGACCGTACAGCACCCGGGCCACGCCGTCAGGATCCTCGGCGGCGACCAGACGGCGATCCCCGCTGTCGGCCGGTGCCAGCGTCAGGTCCAGCGCCTCGGTCAGCGCGGCCGAGGGCGCGGCGGCGCGGGTGACACCGATGAGCAGGCGGTCGCACTCCTGGGCCCGCTCCACGGCGCGTCGGAGGACGGCCGTACTGCCGAAGGGACGGTCCAGGTCGACCAGCAGCAACGGGTCGACGACGGCGCCGCCCTCGGCGAGCAGATCTGCGTGGGCCGCCCCTGCGGCCAGGTCCGCCACAGAGAGCGCACTGCGAGTCAACATCATCCTGGCCTAGCATCCTGACATGGTCACTTGGTCCCCAGGCTCCTCCGCCGAGACCGCGCGCGACTGGGCGCGGAGCGGGGTCCTGCCGCTGACCGGCCACAGTACCGGCCCGCCGATCGTACCCGCGGGTGCCGCCGCCTCCTGGGCGGACCGGATGGCCGACCGCGTCGAGCTGGCCACCAGGGGCTCCCGGCATCCCGTCCGGATCAACGGGCCGCGGCTGCTGTCCGAGCGCGCTGCGCTCACCGGCGGGAGCCGCCGGGGACGGCTGTCCATCGGCGGCAGTTGCCGACTGCTGCCGACGCTGGACGGCTGGGCGGCGGTGTCGTCCGCCCGCCCGGACGACCCGCTGTTGTGGAGCGCGCTGATCAGCCATGACCTCGACGAGCTGTTGCCGCAGCGGCTGGCCGCCTGGCTTGCCGTGCACAGCGGGGCCCAACTGGACGAGCGGGCAACGCTGTTGAGCCTGGCTGCGGGGTCGGTCACGGCACCCGGACGGCAGGGGGGCAGCGCAGGCAGCACGGGCCGTTGCACCGAGCCGCCGCAGCCAGGCAGGCCGCGCTCGGTGGAACAGCTGCTGGTGGTGGACTTCAGCGCGCTGTGGGCCGGTCCGCTGTGCGCCCACCTGCTCGGTCTCGCGGGCGCGGACGTGGTGAAGGTCGAGGTCCCTTCCCGTCCGGACGGCGCCCGGCAGGGCAACCGGCCCTTCTACGACCTGCTGCACGGCGGCCACCGATCGGTCGCACTCGACCCGGCGGACCCCGCAGGGCGCGCCGCACTGCACGCGCTGGTACGCAGGGCGGACATCGTCATCGAGGCGTCCCGCCCCCGCGCGCTGGCCGGGTTCGGACTGGACGCCCTGGCCGAGGTGGAGCGCGGCTGTACCTGGGTGTCGATCACCGCTCACGGCCGGGCCTCGGACAGAGTCGGCTTCGGCGACGACGTGGCCGCCGCGAGCGGCCTGCTGGCGTGCGACGAGCGAGGTCTGCCGGTCTTCTGCGGGGACGCGATCGCCGACCCGCTCACAGGTCTGACCGCCGCCACGCTTGCCCTGTCCGAGCCCGAGAACGGCGGTGGGGTGCTGTGGGACCTGGCGATGGCGGACGTCGCGGCGGCGACCCTCGAAGGAATGGGGACCGGCCCCGGGACGAGCGTGCGACGGGCTGGGACCGGCTGGGCGGTGGACACCGGGCAGGAACGGGTCCCGGTCCTCGCGCCGGTCGCGAGGACCCCGCGGGCCGCCGCGACCGAACTGGGTGCCGACACCGGCGCGGTACTGCGACAGTTCGGGATCGCCGCACCGTGAACGGCCTGCTGATCCGCGGCGCGGAGGTGAACGGGGAATTGCTCGATGTCCGGATCGGGCGCGGTCGGGTGTTGGAGCTGGGGCGGTCGTTGCAGCGTGCGGATCGGGCCGAGGAGCTGGTGGAGGCGCACGGCGGCACGCTCCTCCCCGGGCTGACGGATCATCACCTCCATCTCTTCGCCACCGCCGCCGATCTGGCGTCCGTCACCTGCGACCCCGCCACCACGCCTGACCGGGCGGGACTCACTCGGGTGTTGCAGCGTGCGAGGCCGGACGAGCACGGCTGGATCAGAGGCGTGCGCTACCACGAGTCCACGGCCGGAGATCTGGACGCGACCGGTCTCGACCAGCTGCGCGCCGATGTTCCGGTGCGGCTGCAACACCGCAGCGGCGCCCTGTGGGTGCTCAACTCCCGTGCTGCCGAGGCCGTCGGACTCGGCAGCGGGGACCACCCCGGTATCGAACGGGACACCGGGGGCCGACCGACCGGGCGGCTGTGGCGGGCCGACCCCTGGCTGCGCGCGAGGCTGCCGCGCGGCGAACCGCCTTCGTTGGCCGGACTGAGCCTGCTGCTGGCCGGATACGGCATCACGGCCGTCACCGATGCGAGCCCGGAGCTGGATACCGGCACGGTCGAGGCGATCTCCGCGGCGGCGGCGAGCGGCGAACTGCGCCAGCGGGTGCTGCTACTGGGCGCGCCGCTCAGCGGCTCCCCGGGGCCTGACGGCATCCCGGACTCCAGCCCCGGTCGGAACCGGCCGGAAGCCGGTCCCTGGAAGATCGTGCTCGCCGACTCCGGTCTCCCCGCCGTCGACGAGTTGGCCGAAGCCGTCGCCACCGCGCACCGGGCCGGTCGGCCGGTCGCCGTGCACTGCGTGACCCGGGAGTCACTGCTGCTGTTCCTGATCGCGCTCAAGGAGGCCGGCAGCCTGCCCGGAGACCGCCTGGAACACGCCTCCCTCGTACCGACCGACGTCATTCCCCACATCCGCCGGCTCGGTCTGCGGGTGGTGACCCAGCCTGGCTTCCTCGCGGACCGCGGCGACGACTTCCTGCGCGGCACTCCCGCGTCCGAGCACGACGATCTGTACCGGTGCGCCTCGCTGCACGCGGCCGGGATTCCTCTGGGACTGTCCAGCGACGCCCCGTATGGGCCGGTCGATCCGTGGGCCGTGATGCGGGCTGCGGTACGGCGACGTACCCCCTCAGGCATGGTCGTCGGTCCCGAGGAGCGGCTCACCGCCGCGCAGGCGCTGCACGGCTACCTCTCCCCCGGACGACGGCCCGGCGATGCGCCGCGCCGCGTCCACGTGGGAGCCCGAGCGGATCTGGTGCTGCTCCACACCTCGTTGGACGCGGCGCTCGACTGCCTGGACGCCCGAATCGTCCGGCTGACCCTCGTCGGCGGGCGTCGGGTGGTGTGACGCAGCGGCGCGGTGCGCACAAAGGCCGACCGTCGCGGTCCTGCGGTTGATCCCACCCGCTGACGACGATGACCGCCGGCAGGGAGGGGGCTTCGGGGTTGGTGAGCCCGTGCGGTGCGGGCTGGAGGGCCCATGGGCGGCGCGATGGACGTGGTCCACGGCACCCACCGGGTCATCACCGACCTCGGCAAATCGATGTCCCGTCCGAAGGCCTCGCTCCGATGGAACGCGGGACGAGCATGGCCGACACGGACATGACCGCCCGCACGGGTACACCTCTGATCCGGAGGCCATGAGCCGTGGCCGTCGGTCCTGCGTCGATCAGCCCTTCATCCAGGGCAGTCATGTGGTCAGTGCAACCACCCCGTGACCGGCTCCGCGACTCAATTTCATTCCGAGCACTTTGTTGGTACGTCCTGACATACCTGTTGACATCCCCACAGAGGCGGGCTCATAGTCTCTCCAACTAGAGCGCGCTACTAAAGCGCTCCAGTCGCTGAACAGGCGGCCCACACCTACGGCCGCCACAGAAACGAGCCGCCACGCACGGCACATCCACACCACGTGCGCACCGCGTCGCCACTCGATGAACATGCATCGGCCGCCGACGCCGGACGCGCTTCCGCCCAACACAATTTCCACCCTGACAAGCACAGCGAGGTGCAAGGGACATGCGCAGAAACCACCGAGCCGCAATTTTCACCGCCACGGTTCTCGCCGGGACTCTGTTCGCCGCAGGCTGTTCCAGCAGCTCGGGCGGCAAGAAGTCCGACGACGGCGGGGCCGCCGCCTCCGCGGGCAAGGCCACCACCCCGCGGATGACCGTCGCCATGATCACCCACGCTGCCCCCGGCGACACGTTCTGGGACCTGGTCCGCAAGGGCGCCCAGGCCGCTGCCGCCAAGGACAACGTCAAGCTCGTCTACTCCAGCGACCCCAGCGCCGGCAACCAGGCCAACCTCGTGCAGAACGCGATCGACCAGAAGGTCGACGGCATCGCGCTCACCGCCGCCAAGCCCGACGCCATGAAGGACGTGGTGGCCAAGGCCAAGTCCGCCGGCATCCCCGTGGTCGGTTTCAACTCCGGTGTGAGCGACTGGAAGAAGCTCGGCATGCTGGAGTACTTCGGCCAGGACGAGAACATCGCCGGCCAGGCCTTCGGCCAGCGCCTGAACAAGCTCGGCGCCAAGCACGCCCTCTGCGTCATCCAGGAACAGGGCCAGGTCGCCCTGGAAGCCCGCTGCGCCGGCCTGAAGAAGGGCTTCACCGGCAAGACCGACATCCTCTACGTCAACGGCACCGACATGCCGTCCGTCAAGTCGACGATCACCGCCAAGCTCACGCAGGACTCTTCCATCGACCAGGTGGTCACCCTGGGCGCCCCGATCGCGCTGACCGCCGTGCAGTCCTTGTCCGACTCCGGCAGCAAGGCCAAGCTCGCCACCTTCGACCTCAGCAAGGACCTGGTCAAGGCCGTCCAGAACGGCACGATCGAATTCGCCGTCGACCAACAGCCTTACCTCCAGGGCTACTTGGCGGTCGACTCGCTGTGGCTCTACAAGACCAACGGCAACTTCAGCGGCGGCGGCACCGCGCCGATCCTCACTGGACCGGCCTTCATCGACAAGACGAACGTCGCCAGCGTCGCCGAGTTCGCCGCGAAGGGCACCCGGTGATGAGCATGACCCGGCATGCCGAGCCGGCGGTGACCTCACCGCCGGCCCCCGGCCCGAAGGAATCCGACGGCCGGACTTCTGAACGGCCTCTGGCGCTACGGTTGTTGGCGCGTCCTGAGGTGGGTGTTTTCCTCGGTGCGGCGGCGGTGTACGTGTTCTTCCTGGTCGCTGCTCCGCCGGTGCGGGACAGTTCGTCGATGGCGAACATTCTCTACAGTTCGTCGACGATCGGGATCATGGCGTTGCCGGTGGCGCTGTTGATGATCGGCGGGGAGTTCGATCTTTCCGCCGGCGTCGGGGTGATCACCTCGGCGCTGACCGCGAGCATGCTCAGCTACCAACTCACCATGAACGTGTGGGTGGGTGTGGTCGTCGCGCTGCTGGTGTCGCTGGGGATCGGGTTCCTCAACGGGTGGCTGGTAGTGAAGACGGGGCTGCCGAGCTTCCTGGTCACCCTGGGCAGTTTCCTGATCCTGCAGGGCGTCAATCTCGCGGTGACCAAGCTGGTCACCGGGAACGTCGCGACCGACGACATCAGCAACATGGACGGCTTCGGCCAGGCCAAGAAGGTCTTCGCGACGTCCTTCGACATCGGCGGCGTCAACATCAAGATCACCATCATCTACTGGCTGGTGTTCGCGGCGCTCGCGACCTGGGTGCTGCTGCGCACGAAGTACGGCAACTGGATCTTCGCGGTCGGTGGGAACAAGGACTCGGCGCGGGCCGTCGGTGTGCCCGTGGCGTTCACGAAGATCTCCTTGTTCATGCTGGTCGGCGTCGGGGCGTGGTTCGTCGGTATGCACCAGTTGTTCACCTTCAACACGGTGCAGTCCGGTGAGGGTGTGGGTCAGGAGCTGATCTACATCTCCTGTGCTGTCATCGGCGGGTGTCTGCTGACGGGTGGTGCGGGTTCGGCGATCGGTCCGGTGTTCGGGGCGTTCATGTTCGGCATGGTGCAGCAGGGCATCGTCTACGCCGGCTGGAACCCCGACTGGTTCAAGGCGTTCCTCGGCGTGATGCTGCTGGGCGCCGTCCTCATCAATCTGTGGGTCCAGCGCACCGCGACCCGGAGGTGACCTTCATGGCAAGCAACGAATCCGGCACTCACGGCGCGATCCTCGAGGACAAGGCGCCGAGCGACGCGGACGCGCCGATCGTCCAGCTGCGCAACGCGGGCAAGGCGTACGGCAACGTCCGTGCCCTGCACGGTGTCGACCTCGCGGTCCGCCCGGGCCAGGTCACCTGTGTGCTGGGTGACAACGGCGCGGGCAAGTCGACCCTGATCAAGATCATCTCCGGGCTGCACCAGCACACCGAGGGCGAGTTCCTCGTCGACGGGGAGCCGGTGCACTTCACCACTCCGCGGCAGGCGCTGGACCGCGGCATCGCCACGGTCTACCAGGACCTGGCCGTCGTGCCGCTGATGCCGGTGTGGCGCAACTTCTTCCTCGGCTCGGAGATGACCAAGGATCCCTGGCCGGTGCGCCGTCTCGACATCGAGCGGATGAAGAAGACCGCGGACGAAGAGCTGCGCAACATGGGCATCATCCTGGACAACCTGGACCAGCCCATCGGCACCCTCTCCGGCGGCCAGCGCCAGTGTGTGGCGATCGCCCGCGCCGTCTACTTCGGCGCCCGCGTCCTGATCCTGGACGAGCCGACCGCCGCGCTGGGTGTCAAGCAGTCCGGTGTGGTGCTGAAGTACGTGGCCGCCGCCCGTGAACGCGGTCTCGGCGTCATCTTCATCACCCACAACCCGCACCACGCCTACATGGTCGGCGACCACTTCAGCGTGCTGCGCCTGGGCACGATGGAACTCTCCGCCGAGCGCAGCGAGATCACCCTCGAAGAGCTCACCAACCACATGGCCGGCGGCAGCGAACTCGCCGCGCTCAAGCACGAGTTGTCCCAGGTCCGCGGCGTCGACGTCGAAGAGCTCCCCGACGCGAAGGACCTGACAGCGCTGTAGCGGCAGCTCCCCAGCACGGCAAGGCCGAAAGCCCCAACTGCTGGGGGCATGCCCTGGTCGCCGATGTCTCAGACCGACGTCTCCGGTGCCCTGTCACTGGTACCGCGTACCACGAGCTTCGGATCCAGTACGGCCTCCCGGACCTCCAGATCCGGATTCTCCAGCCGCTCGACGGCGAACCGCACGGCATGCTCCGCCATCAGAGCCGCGTCCTGGCGGACGGTGGTCAGGCCGATCGGCATCAGATGGGAGAGGTGGCTGTCGTCGTACCCGACAATCGACACGTCACGCGGGACATCGACGCCTGTCCGCGTCAGGGCCATCAACAGGCCCCACGCACACCGGTCGTTGCCCGCGAGGACCGCCGTCGGCAGAGCCTGCCCCCGATCGCGCTCCGCGAGGAACAGGCGGCCCGCCTCGATGCCCGACTCCTCCGTGTGCTCCGCTCAGGCCAAGGTGGAGTACAACGCGTTCCTGGCAGGGTGCCCCAGCCGACAGCTGCTCGACCGAATCTCGGACAAGTGGGTCGTCCTGATCC
>NZ_JBHXME010000245.1:0-12043 GCF_042721125.1 Streptomyces sp. NPDC058469 | reverse complement strand
ACTCAAGGGGAAGGCGAACGCCCGCGTCGTCGAGCTCGCCGGACTGGACAACCTGGAGCTGACCAAGGGCGCAGGTCCAGGAGGCTTCGACCGAGGGCGGATCGAAGCCGGGACAGGAGGAGAAGCCGACCGCACGCCGCAGCCGCCGTAAGCGCGCCGACCGCGCCCGTCAGCGTCCGCGTCAGCCACGCGAGAAGAAGCGCCTGCACCAGCCCAACACCCGCTTCAACGATGACGAGTTCGCGTCGATCACGTTCGCCGCCGCCCGGTGCAACCTGTCCGTCGCCGGATTCCTCGCCCGTTCCGCGCTCGCCGCAGCACGCGACCTCGACCGCACCCGTACCCAGATCGCCGACGAACGCGATCTGATCACCGCCCTGTTCGACAGCCGCCGCAAGCTCGGCTGGGCCGGCAGCAACCTCAACCAGGCGGTCAAGGCCCTCAACTCCGGTTCTACAGCACCCCAGTTGGAAGCGGCCATCACCGCTGTCCACCACGCTGCGGAGAGCGTCCGCGACGCCTCCGCCCGGCTGATCGAGCAGCGCACCGCGTGATCCCCAGCGTCAACGACTCCGGCACCCGGACGATCGGTCTGCTCGCCTACCTCTACGAGACCGGCATCTACGAGGATCACACCGACCCGCACCTCGTGGCCTCCTTCGACGGCATGTCCCCCGACCCCGGACGTGACCCGCACGCCACCCTCAAGGATCTCCAACTCCTTCTCGACCAACCGGTGTTCGCCCTGCCTCAGCATGCGCGGCCGGCCAAGCACGTCTGGCACACCTCTGTGCGCGCGACGGCGGACGACCGGATCCTGTCCGACGAGGAGTGGGGCGAGATCGCCCGGCGGGTCGTGGCCGTCACCGGCATCGACCCCGGTGACGGGCAGCCCGGCTGCCGCTGGGCCGCCGTACGCCACGCCGACGATCACATCCACATCGTCGCCACCCTGGTGTGCGAGGACGGCAGCCGCCCCGACGACTTCCGCTCCGGCCAGCGCGCCCAGGCCGAATGCCGCCTCATCGAGAAGGAGTACGGCCTCCACGAAGTCACCCCTGGTGACGGCACTGCCGCCCAGCGGCCCACCAGCGCCGAACGCCACAAGGCCGAGCGCCAGGGCCGCGAGCGCACCGCGCGGGAGGAACTGCGCGAGACCGTACGGCGCGCGGTCGCCGGCGCCGTGAGCGAGGAGGAGTTCTTCGACCGCCTGGCAGCCGCCGGTCTGCTGATCCGTAAGCGGGCCGCGCCCTCCGGGGACCTGCTCGGCTACAAAGTGGCGCTGCCCGACGACCTCAACAAGGACGACGAGCCGGTGTTCTACCCCGGCGCGCGTCTCGCGCCCGACCTGTCGCTGCCCCGGATCCGGGAACGCTGGTCCGCCGGCGGCCACGACCAGGTCGCCGTGGCGGCCGGTCCGAAGGAGCCTGTGGCGCCGGGCGGACCGGCCGCTGCCCGCCGGCGCACGGCCTCCGCGGCCTGGCAGGCCGTGGTCGTCATCGAGTACGGCGACGACGCGGTCGCCGCCGCCCATATCGCCTCCGCTGGAGAGGTCCTGGACGCCCTGGCGAAGACGTCCGCCGCCCACACCCGGGCCCAACTACGTGATGCCGCAGTCGCGTTCGAGCGCGCTTCCCGCTCCCACGTCCGGGCCGAGCGCGGGCACGACCGGGCGCTGCGCCAGGCCGCCCGCGACCTCGTCCACGGTGGACCCGCGCTCGGCCGGGGCGAGGACGGCGCGACGACCGCCATGGCGATCGACATGCTGTTCTTCCTCATCACCGCCGCCGCCCACTGGCACGCGAAGAAGGGCCACGCCCAGCAGGCCGCCGCAGCCCGCCAGGCCGCCGAACACCTGCGTAGCGCCTACCTGTTGGCCGCCGCCCGGCCGCTCGGAGCCCTCTACCAGCGCGGCCGGAACCTGGGACGGCCCCTCCTCCAGCGACAGACCACGGTCCTGCGCCAGGCGCTGCCGGACATGGCGGAGCAGATCCTCGCCGAACCCGGCTGGTACGCGCTCGCCGCCACCCTCACCGACGCCGAAACGGCAGGACACGATCCCTCCAGCCTCCTCGCCGACGCCGCCCGGCGGCGGGAACTGGGCACGGCCGAGTCCGTCAGCGACGTCCTGGTATGGCGGCTGCGACGAGCTGCGGGCCTGCCCGCCGACACCAGCGACATGGCGACCGCCGCCCCACAATCCGGGGAATCCGCACCCCGCGCAGGACGTCAGACGCCACGGCGGTCCGGTTCCCGGCACGGACGGGCGTGACTGTGGAGTTTGTGAATTGAAACCGCCGGGGGCCCAGGGCACGATCATGACGCGAGCAGGACGAGGCAGAGGAGAACGCGAGGGTGTTTCACCGGATACGACGCCGGGCCACGGAGCCCAGCGAGGCGCAGCGCCGATTCTTCGAGCTGTCGGCGCAGCTGCAGGATCAGGTCCCGCCGGGAATCGGGCGACCACCGGCCGAACCGGAGCACGGCGAGCCGACCGGTGCGGTGGACGACTTCCTTCCACCGGAACTGCGGGTGCCCAGCCACGACCAGCTCGACGGCAAGATGATGCCGTGGAAGCAGCCTCTCGTCCTCGACGGCGAGATGGTCGCCTGCACCCAGTGCGGCGCGTACCGGGACTGGCTCATCCTCTCCACCCGCGACCAGGTGTGGCTGCGCTGCCGGGCAGGCCACCAGCAGCACGAGACGCGTCTCGACACCGCCTGGTACAACCGGAATTCCGGGCCGGCGGACGCAACGCACGCCACGTTCGAGGAATGCCTGCGCCACCTCGGGCACTGACACCCACCCCTACGACCCCTGGGCCCGCGGGCCCCCACTGACCACCCGTCACCTAGCACCAAGGGGTCAGTTCCGCCATGCGCGTTCGCATCGCCACCACCGCCCTCGGCATCACCGCCGCCCTCCTCGCCGTGCCCGCCTGCTCCACCAACACCACGCCCGACCCGACCACCACCAGCACCGGGACGCCGACCCGAGCCGACGGCAACGGCGCTCCGCTGTCCTCGACAGCGCTGAAGAAGCGCCTGCTCGACGAGAGCGACCTCGGCTCCGGCTACCTGCGCACGCCGCAGCGCCCCACCCAGCACGACGACGTCACCGTCGTCGGCTGCCCAGCCCTGAGCGAGCTGGGCGGCGACGCGGCGACCGGCGGTTCACTCACCTTCCCTCGCAAGGCGAAGGTCACCTTCGCCTACGGCGGCAGCTCCTCGGAGATTTCCGAGGAGCTGTACAGCGACAGCGCGAACAAGCTGTCCGACGGCATCGGCCGGATCTTCGACGCCATGACCGGATGCCCTACCTATCAGGTCGTCGCGAGCGGCACCCCGATCGACATGACCTCGCAGAAGCTGACCGCGCCCCACGGACTCGGGGATCAGCAGTGGAGCCAGCTCCTGACGTTCTCCACCGCAGGACGGAGCACCGTCGTGAAGCAGACCGCGATCCGCGACGGCAGTCTGCTGGTGATCGTCTCCGGCTCCCCGGCCCTCGTCGACCGCCACCTTGGCAAGGCCCTCGCCAAGGCGACCACGGCCAACTGACCGGCCCCCGACACACTGCTGCCCCCGACCGAGACGGTCGGGGGCAGCAGTGCTTGTACGCACGGCGCTGGTCCGCTGAACCGGGCAGCGCCCCGACCGCCCGATCCTGCCCCGTCCGTCACGGAAGGACTGGGCAACGGCGGTCCGGCTGCCGTGCACCCCGGACACGCCGACGGCTGGACCATAGTGGGCAAGCCGGTGCACGGCCGGGCTCCAACGGGCAGCCGTCGTACGAAGAAGGGTCAACATGCCGGACCGTCAGGTGAAGACCCGTGGGTGCTTCGCGTTCGTCACCACCCCGCGCCGGGAGGTCCTGCTCCAACTGCGGGACAACAAGGCCGGCATCGCATGGCCAGGCCACTGGTCGATGCCCGGCGGCGGAGCCGAGACGGGAGAGACCCCGCGCGAGACGATCCTGCGCGAACTGCGGGAGGAGACCGGCATCGTCGCGGTCGCGATCGAGGAAGTCGCGGTCACCGCGTACGAGAAGGACAAGACCCCACCCCACGTGTTTGTCACGCTCTGGAACGGGGCCGAGAACAACCTGGTCCTCGGCGAAGGCCAGGACCTGCGCCTGTTCCCGCTCGACGCTCTCCCCGAGCCGATGCCGCCCCACGTCCGTCACTACGTCGAGCAGCTCGCACGACACCTCATCTCGCCGACACCGTAAGCCTGCCCTCAAACGAGCTGCGCCAGGCGGTGCGGGACCACAAGCAGTGCCCAGAGAAGCCGTGCCCGCTGTATCCGGAGTGGATGCACCGCTGCGCCGATGCCCCAAATAAGTCGCCACCGTGCAGAGTTGTTCCGGGAGTAGCCTGCCGACGTAACTCAGGCTCGGACGCTGGGGGCAGCACGTTGATCGCTCGGACCATCGCACCAGAAGGTATGCCGCGCCCCACGGGAGAAGAAGGCCACGTCCTCCTTGACACGATCTGGGCGCACTTCGCCGTGCACCATCGCTGGCCGAGCTTCGACGTCATCGACCGGAAGCTCTACGCGTCGGGCCAGAAGTACGAAGAAGCCGTACAGCAGCTGTGCCCTGCGTTGTTGCGGGGACTTGACCCAGACATCTCGCGGGTACCACAAGGCACTCAGGAACTGCCGCTGACCATCGCCGGCGCGGCGAACTGCACTGGTGCCGGGTCCGCCATCCGCGTTTTCCTCGGGATGGTGCGGACAGCGGCTACCATCGAGCCCCATTTCCAGCCCACGCAGCCAGATGAGCAGCCGATGCTGATGCCCGTGGACATGAAGGGTGAGCCGGGGACCGACCCGAAGTTGCTGACCAAGGAGACTATGTTCGCGGCAGCCGAACTCGGAGTGCACGAGCCCTGCTTCCGCGGCGGCGGTAACAACGGGGAAGAGCTGAACTGGTCGCTGCGCTTTGACCGGGGCATCCGGCCGTTCGCTGACGTACAGCGGCTGGAAGACTACTGGCAGATCCGGGAACAGGTGATCGGGCCGGCGCGGACAGAGGCCGACAACCGCCCCTTCTCAAACCGCCTGCCGGAATTCATCGTTGCTCCCACGCCGACACCAACGCCAGCCGCCCCGGTTTCCGTCGCGGAGGTGCCGGAGACGATGTCGGTCACCTGCGTCCTGCATCCGTTGATCATGGAGGTGGCCGCCGAGCGGTTCAGCAGCGGTTTCTACTACGACGCGGTGAGGAGCGCCTTCCAGGCGGTGGAGTTCCGTGTGCAGACGCTCGTTGGTGTCCGTGAGGTCGGGGAGAAGCTGATGGGCATCGCGCTGGGCAAGCCGGGACCGATGATCACCGTGACCCGGTCCACGGGAACCTCACTGGACAGCGAACAGACCGGCATGCAGTTTTTGTTCAAGGGCGCGATGGGCGCGCTCCGTAACCCCCGGATGCACGGGCCGGACGAGAAGGACGCCCGCGACGAGGCGGAGGAGATGCTGGTGATCGCCAGCTTCCTGATGCGGCGCCTCGACCTTGAGGACGAGCGGCGCAAGGCCGCCGCCGGCTCGTGATCGCACGCTCCTCCAAGCTGGCCACCGGCACAGGGCGGGCCGTCTGGAGAGGCAACCTGCGCTTGCCTCAACTCATCATCGCTGGGCTCATCTTCAAGCCGGTCGTGGCCGAGCCGGGGTCGGCCCGGGAGGGAGTATGACGATGCCCGCCACCCCTTCTGGGGGTGGCGGGCATCGTGGGCGTCGGGCAGGCGGAGGGCGGCCGGGCACCGTTCCCGCGTCAGGGCTCATGGTGGCCCGGGGTGATGCTCAGGTGTGTTCCCGGCCGCTTTCGACCCGCCCGCGCTCCTTTACTCCTTGCGCGGAGGGAAGGCGATGTCTTCGGTGTAGGGCACGCCGTGTTTCAGGCAGTGGTGGAGGCTGGAGAGCAGCTTGCCGTACAGGTGGCGGAGCGCGGCGGCGTATCCGTCACCGCGCTCGCGACGGTGGTCGTAGTGGGCGCGGCATCCGGGTGAGCGGGTGAGGCTGGCGAAGGCCCAGTAGTGGCCGACCGCTTTGAGGTTGCGGTTGGCGATACGGCGGTGGGTGACGATCCGGCTGCTGCTGCTCTCCCAGGTCAGGGGCGCGGCACCGGCGAAGGCGCGCAGACCGCGGACGGTGAAGCGGTCGGGGTCGTCGCCGATTTCCCCGAGGAGCCGTGCGCCGATGACCGGCCCGCAGGCCGGAAAGGAGGAGTACACCCCGGCGTGCGGGTGGGCGTGGAAGGCGTCACCGGTCGCCTCGGTGAGGTGCTCGACGGTGGCGCAGACGTCGTCGAGCTGGTGCAGGGCGGCGAGCATCCGGTGCCCCATGGCCTCCTCCACCTCGGGGGGCTGGCGGAGGTGACGCTGCTGGAGCACGTCCCTGAGGCGGGCGGCGTGTTCGTCGACGAGGCGGAAGCGTCCTGCGGCGGAGATGGTGTCGGCGATCTTCCGCTTGCTCAGGGCGGCACCCTGGCGCGGGGTGGGTGCGAGGGCAAGCAGGGCGCGTGCTTCGGTGCGGACCAGACCGTTGGGGAGCTGTTTCCAGGCCAGCAGCGCGGCCGGGTAGTAGGTGCGCAGGAGACTGCGCACCTGGTTGGCGTGGTGCCGGCGGGTGTGGACGGCGTCGCGCTGGGCGCGGGCCAGGACGGTGACGGCCTGCGCGGCGTGCGAGGTGCGCGGCAGCGGGCGGTGGAGGGCGCCGTCGGTGCGCAGGATGTTGGCGAGCAGGACGGCATCGGCCCGGTCCGACTTGCGGCGCGCGGGGCTGAGACGGCCCCGGTAGCGGGCCACGACGGTGGGATTGATCGTGACGACGGGCTGGTCCTTCGCCTCCAGGGCGGCGACGAGCAGGCCCTGGCGGGTCTCGATCGCCACCGGGACCTGCTTGCGGCTGTGGCGGTGGCTCGTGCGCAGACCACGCAGGAGAGCGAGGATCTCCTCGACTCCGGCGGGAGTCTCCTCCACCCGCGTGTGCGCGACCATCCGCCCGCTCGCGTCGACCACGGCGACGTCGTTCAACGACTCCGACCAGTCGATGCCGCACCAGAACCTCGGCAACACAACTCCTTGTCTCTCGGGGTGCCTTCACCCGGTTCACGGTGGTCAGCCGGCCGGGGCGCGCAGGAGTCGGTCCCTGGTGCTCTCGGGCAGCACCCGGCGCAGAACCGGAGTGGTGGAGCTGAGGGAGGAGGCGAACGCGGCGACGAGGTCGTGCGGCACGCTGCCGCTGAACGATGCCACCCACAGGCACGGCGCGCCGAACACCGGCTCCGCCCACGCCTGCCATCCGACCGGGCCCGCCTCGTCCACACCGAGTGCCAGGGGGCGCGGGTCGGCGTCCTGGATGAGGGCCGGCACCTCGCCGAGGGTGAGGTGCGAGGTGATGGTCGGGTCCATCGCTCCTGTGTCGGGCCGGTCGATGTCACGGAGCCAGCCGTGCGCGGTGACGGCGTCGAGGACCGGCCCGGGCCCGGCGAACTGCTCGGCGGGCGCGTCGCGGGCGTCGAGCGCGAAGAGGAAGTCGACGATGGCCTCGCCCGGGACGTCGGGGGTGAAGTAGGCGGACCATTGGGCGAGCGGGCTGGCGGTGTCCGCTCGGGCGGACACCTGCCAGGCGACCGGCAACTCCCCCAGGTAGAACGGCTCGTCCGCGAGGACCCACTGGGCCCAGCGCAGGGTGTCGGGACTGAGGTGCAGGACGGTGGAGCGCAGGACCTGCCGGTCCTCTGGCGCCTCGTCCGGCTCCCGCCGTCCGCGCAGGATCGTCAGGCTCGTCCAGCCGAGGCCGGTGAGCGTGTCGGCGACGGCGTCGAAGAGCCGTCCGTCGTCACCCGCCAGGTGGCGGGGACCGACCCAGAACGCGGGCTGGCCGCCGCGCGGAGTCGACGGGTCGAGCGGGAAGTCGGGGTACAGGAGCGCCTCCAGGGGCTCGGTGCGGGTCTAGTTGCCGCCGGCACTGCGGCGGGGACGGCGCGGGGGTGCCTGTACGGGGCCCCGCCAGGTGAGGGCGACGGCAACCTCCGACGGCAGATGTCCAAGCTGTGCATCCGCATCCCGCCCTTCGGCGAGGTAGACGACGGTCTGGCCGAACTCGTCCACGAACTGCACGACCTGCGCCAGGCGGTGCGCCATCGGAAAGAACGGGTTCATGGCCTGGCGGACCGGCGCACTCCGGTCGAAGCCGGACAGCAGGTCGATGAGATCGCCAACGGTCATCTCCGGGGACGTCACGAACAGCCTCCATGGGGTGAGGGATACGGTGAGCGATGGAGCGGGCGTCGTCGGCAGACAGCCGGCCACCCGCCCAGCGAGAACTGTCTACGAGCGTCCGCAGTCATATGCGACGCGAGGTCTCCAGCACGCGCGCCACGGCGGCGGCGACAATGTCGGCCGGCGTCTCGACGTCGAACGACAGCTGGTAGCCGCGCACCTTGGCCGTGCCGGTGACGGCGATCTTCCATCCCTCGGCGTCCGTGCCGGGGCGGCCGATCGGGGACCAGCCGAGGTAGAAGCGGCCGTCCTTCGAGCTGACGTGTACGTCCCCGCGGTCGTCCACGATCAGGTGGAATTCCTCTGCGGAGAATTGGTCCATGACCAGCGTGGGCTGGCCGGGGCCGAGCTGCCATTTGCGAAGCCGCAGAGCTTCGACGGTGGTGGAGAATCCGGGGCCTGCGGGCGCCACGGCCACAGGCAATCACCTCTCTGACCTGGCGTTTCCTGCAAGGTCGTCTACGTTGACATGCCCTCGCACACGTTGGCCAGTCTTTCCGCGATCTTTCATGTCTGCCCCCGGCGAACTGTCCGCCGAGTAGATTTGTGGGATCTCAAATTCCGTGTCGGAATCTCACGGTCGGTGTCGGATGGAAGTCGGATCCGACACCAAGCTGAGATTCGCAGGTCGCAGTAGGCAAGACAGAGCGCGGTCAGTGGGTTTCTGCTTTTCTACGCTGATGCCCACGTTTACTCGTTGGGGGACTTCGTTGCCAGCGGGATGCCGCACTGCAGGCAGCCGTTCGCGTGGTCGTCCCGGCAGACGTAGCCGATGGCACCATCCACGCACCATTCGGCGGCCTCCTCGGACAGCAGGTCGGGCCCGGCATGGAGCAGCCGACGAAGTTCCGTGGTGTCCGCAATGTCGACCGGGCGGTTGATGAACCACTCGTCGAACCAAGGCTTCTCTCGGTGCACGTGCCAGTGCGCATTCTCCCGGTCGTCGACAGCCGTAGTGAATCGATCGACGATGCGCCCCCAACTCGGTGTTCCGAACCAACCGTTGTCGGACGCGCAGAAGAATTCGATCAGGGTTCGCAGGCCGAACGTCTTCTCGCGAAGGCAGTACGCTCGCCCCCAAGCGATCGCGTCCTGTGCCATCTCCGCGAGTTCTTCGCGCGGATCAGCCTCATGCGCCGGGTCGTCAGGATTGTGGCAGGCCAGCCCGAGCTCGAGAACAGACTGCCCGGTCGGTAGAACCCGGGACGGGTTGACGATCGCGAGACCGAGACCGATCCAGTCGACATGGTCGAACGACAGCATCGAGCGCACGAGTCGGGTGGTTGCCGTGTTGATCCGCATCATTGTGCCGTCGTGGAGCGGACTCTTCCCGGCATGCCAGTTCTCGACGGGTGTGTTGCGCCACACCGCGAGCGTGATGCGGGTGGCAGCGAGCCACAGCAGGGCGTCGTCGTCGAGGTGCCCGAACCGCTTGGCGCACTCCTGGGCGCCGTAGGTGATCAACTCTTCCGGTTTCGGCCACCTGTGGCTGTCGGGCCCTTCAGGCGCGTACTCGTAGTCGTCGGTGTACTCGTCGAGGATCGCGCTCAACTCGGCAGCGCTGTAAGCCTCGCTGTACCCGGAGCTGTCCGGCTCCTCGACGGTGTACATGTCGTGGTCCCAGGAGACGTACACGCCGCGCCAGAGCACTACGTCATCGCACTCGCCGGCGTTGTCCGTCACAACCGGCCTGATGGTGATCGGGGCAGTACGCCCGTCGGTTCGCTCGCCGTCCTTCTCGGCGGCCCATGCGGTGATGACCCCGAGCGGCTTCGGAAGGAGAGGACCGACCTCGGTGATGCTGAACGGCTCGTCGTCGTCATCGGTGTCGAACCGGCTGTTGACGAACGCGACCGCCTCGGAGGGCGTGCTGACGATGGACTGGCTACCACTCGCGTTGTCAACCACTCGCCACAACGCCCTGTTCTTCACAATGCTCTCCGATCGCGGTGAGTGCACCCGGGGCGGGTGCGATGCGCCGGGTCGCTCGGCACTGACTCCAATTATGGGCTGATCAACCCATCCGTAGTCCCGAAGACGCTTGTCGGCGACAACGTTCGGTACGTTCGCGTGCAACCTGCTTTTCGCGACCGCGGCAACGCAGCAGAGTCCCACAGCGGAGGAGGCGAAGATGGCGCTGAGCAAGAAGGGTTCCCGGCGCATAACCGTTGACGGGATCGAGTACCGCTGGCGGATCCGCAGGAAGCCCTCCTACATGCAGGGCCTCTGCTGGACACCGCTGACCTATGCGGTTGAAGCTGCCAGCGGCAGCCAGCCGGGCACGACCTTGATCGTCACCAGCGGTCAGGCCCATCCCGGCAACTGGGTGGGCGTCGAGGCGGAGCCCATTCGTCCGGCTCACGTTGTTGCCAGCACTCGAGAGGCACGGGATCAAGGCTGGGATCCAACCCGGGTCGGTTCTCCTTTCCAGCTCGACCGATCCGCAGGATTCATCGCCCAGTCATGAGACAGAGCGGAGTAGGGCGGCGCCTCTGGCCCGGCATCATGGCCTGGTGACCACATGGATGCGCTGCTACTGGGACGAGGAAGACATCTGGTTCTACTTCGAGGTCGACGCCGAAGGCTGGGTGATCCGGCAGGTCGAACTCGAAGGGCCAGAGCTGATCCCAATCGCAGCTGCTTCCCTCGCCGAGTGGCAGCGGGCCCGCGACGCAGGCCGCCTCGGTGATTACGACAGCAGATTCGGGATCACCGCCGAGCTGCCCGTCTCGGAATGGGAAGGCCACGACCCCGAACAACTCACCTTCGAGGAGTTCGAGGACGTCTGGGGCCTTGCCTGTCAGCAGATCGCATCCCGGCCCAGCTGACCTCTCGGCGCCGCACTGGCTCCTTGGCATCATCGCGACATGACCCCGAACCTTCCCCGCACCGTCCGAGCCGTCGACACCGCTCAGCTCCTGGACCTGGCCCAGGAGGCCGCCATGCATGGCTTCAGCCAGCGCGGCTTCCGGTCGACTGGCTACGAGAGCACCTCGCCGCAGAAGCGACGCACTATCTGTTCCCGACACTCGTGCAGCGGCTCACGCACCGTCTCGAGGTGCCGCTGCAGTGGAGGTGCCAGCAACTGCTGACCGTCAGCACCGGCGAGCAGATCTGGGGTCTCCTCGATGTCCTTCCCGACACCTTCGACAAGATCTCGGAGACCTTGGACACGGCGTCCAAGAAGGACATCGTCAACCGCATCGAGCAAGCAGTGAAGGTGCGGAAGTGGATGGAACGGACGGCCGCCGATGCAGGCTCATTAGGTCCGGCGCAGCCGGCTGGGCAGTCTGAGGAAATGGCATCGATCTGAGACAGCCGCCTGCCGACACGTCGTGAGACTGGAGGGGAACGTCCAGGCCATAGCGCCGGCGCCTGACATCGAAAGTGAGAACCTACATAGATTTTGTGGGATCTCAGGATCCGTGGCCGAATCTCACGACTGATGGACACTGCATGGCAACACTCGTGAGACACCACAGGTCAGCGGCCTTGCACCTTCCCAGGCGGTGCCGCGACTCCAAGGTTCGGCCACGATCGTGAGACTGAACGGCCGGCCACGGCGTGAGACACCGTACGAAGCCGCAGGTCACGTCCGCGCCGTCGGACACGAACCACGAGAACCTACAGACATCCAATCGAGGCGTTTGACAGCGAACCCTGTTGTCCCGTCTCTGTCGACCTGACCCCCGTCTCAAGTGATCTGGTCTGATTCGCTCGTCATCTCAGATGATCTGGTTCACCGCGAGCGGCGGTGTC
>NZ_JBHXME010000244.1:0-12076 GCF_042721125.1 Streptomyces sp. NPDC058469 | reverse complement strand
GGTCGCCACAAGCCCGTCGGTCGCCACAAGCCCGTCGGTCGCTTCGCTCCCGCCGCGCTTTCCGGTTTCCGGTTCCCCGGGTTCAACCCCGTCCCCCAGAGCGGCCGCAGCCGTCCCCTCCCCAGGCTCCGGACCAACTGGCCCGTCCCCAGCCTTCAGACCAGCCGACGCTTCCCCCTCTCCGCCCTCCGGCCCCCCCGACAGGTCTCCCCCACGTATCTCCGGATCCGGACCAGCCCCGACCTCCGCACCCTCCGACACACCTCCCTCACCGGTCACCGGCTCAGCGGGCGCAGACCTCTCCTCGTCCCCCGGCCCAGCCGATGCTTTCCCCTCCCCGGCTTCCGCTCCCCCCTCACCCACACCCACTCGCCCCGAGCCCGTCCCCATCCCCGTTCCCGACCCCGAACCCCCTACATGCCCCATCCCCGCGCCACCCCTCCCCATAGCCGCACACCTCGCACCTCACGCACCCCGCGTCCCACCCCAGGCCCATCCCGGTCGCGCGCCCGCAATCCTGCTCATACGCTCCGAAATGTGACGTCATCCTTGAAACGGAGCCGGCTGCGGCGCGGGACCTCCCACATATCCGTGCGGGTGGCGCATGCCGTGTTGGGTGGGGCGGTCGGGGTCGTGTGGCTGGTGTTGCCGGTGATGACGATCAATGCGGAGGTTCCGGTTGCGGCCGCCCGGGGTGGGCCCGTCGCCGCTGCGGACAGGGCCGGCGACGGGGAAGGGGACGGGAAGCAGGACGCCGAAGGGACCACATCCGGCGCCGACCTCGTCCTCCCCCTCGTCGTCCTCGGCGGAGTGGGCGTACTCGCGGGGTACGGGTACATACGCCGCACCCGTAGGGCCCGTACCCGTACGACTCCCGGCGTAGTGTCGCCCCAACCCCCCGGGACCCCACTCCCCGTACTGGAACGCCAGGCCGGTGCCGCCCTCGTCCAGGCCGACGACTGCCTGCGCACGAGCAGTGAGGAACTCGCCTTCGCCGAGGCCCGGTTCGGGGCGACGGACGTCGAACCGTTCGTACGGGCCCTGCGGGACGCCGAGCGCGAACTCTCCGCCGCCTTCGCGATACGCCTGCGCTACGACCAAGGGGTCCCGGAAGAAGAAGCCGCCCGGCGGCAGGCCCTCGCCGGCATCGTCGGACGGTGTGCCGAAGCCGGACGCCGGCTGGACACGGAAGCACCCGCGTTCGATCAACTCCGGGCGTTGGAGCAGGAGATGAACAACGCCCTCGGTATCGCAGAGGCGCGGTTCCGGGAACTGGCCGGCCGTACAGGGGGCGTGGACGCCACACTCACCCACCTGAACACGCACTACTCGGAACCCACGACCTCGACAGCGACCACCACCACCGTCACCGGATACGTCGAACAGGCCAAGGACCGGCTCGTGTTCGCCACCGCCCACCTCAACCAGGCCCGCCAGGCAGCCGACTTGGGACACACCGGCGAAGCCATACGCAACCTCCGCTCCGCCGAGGGCGCCATCAGTCAGGCCGACGTCTTCCTGAACGACGTCGAACGGCTCGCCAACTCACTCGCCGCCGCAGCCGAGTTGGTCCCGGCCGCACTCACCGGCGCCGAAGCCGAAATCGCAAGGGCGACATCCAAGACATCCAAGTTGTCCAAGACGACCGATGCAGCCGCGCCCGCAACGGAGCCACTCCACGCCCACCTCACCCACGCCCACACCGCCCTCGCCGCCGTACGAGAAGAACTGACCGGCGACGGCCCCTACGACCCCCTCGCCGCCCTGCGCCGCGTCATCCAGGCCGTGCTGCCGCTGGGCGCCGGGCGGGACGGCGTGCTCGGTGCCGCCGCGTGGATCGTCGGGCGGAGTGACGTCGGCTCGGCGGACGGTTTCGTGGCGACGCACCGGGGTGCCGTGGGCGTAGCGGCCCGGACCCGGCTGGCCGAAGCGGAGCTGCTGCTCAGAACCGACCCCGCCGCAGCCGACGTACCCGCACTGGAGGCCCGGGAGGCGGCGGAGCAGGACGTCCGTGTGCACGGGAACCCGTACGCCGGTGCCGCCGACGAGCACACGAGCGGGGTCGGCGGGGCGGTCCTCGGCGGAATCCTCCTCGGCGAGGACCCGGACGGCGGCCCGCCCCTCACCTTCGGCGGACCGGCCACACGGAAACGCCGCGCCCTCCGGCTGACGTAGAACACCACAGTCGGCATCGGCAGGCATAGGCATGCATCGGCAGTCGTCGGCACACGCCAGACCACCAGCAAGCCGCCCTCAGAACAGCCAGACCACCAGCAGGCCGCCCAGAACAACCAGGGCCCCCGAGCCGTCAGAACAGGCTGAGCAACGCCTCCGCCGGATCCACCATCCCGTTCTCCCCGTCCGGCAACGGCAGTTCGAACCACACCGTCTTGCCGCGTGGCGTCCGGCGGGAGCCCCAGGCGGCGGACAGGAGGCCGACCAACTGCAGGCCCCGGCCGCCCTCGTCCGTGTCGCGGGCGCGGCGGCGGCGTGGTTGGACCAGGCCCGCGTCCCAGACCTCGCACACCAGGGTGCGGTCCAGCAGCAGCCTCAGCCTGATCTCGCCCTCGCCGTACCGCAGCGCGTTCGTCACCAGTTCGCTGACCAGCAACTCGGCGGTGTCGATGACGGGTTCGAGGTGCCAGGACTGGAGTCGGGCGCGGGCGTACTCGCGGGCGCGGCCCACGCTGCGTGGTTCGCGCGGCAGGGTCCAGTCGCCGACCGAGTCGGCCGGCAGGCCCTGGACGCGGGCCATGAGCAGCGCGATGTCGTCCTCGCCGTGGTGGGTGTCGAGGGTGCTGAGAACGTGGTCGCAGACGTCCTCCAGGTCGCGGTGGGTGTCCGCGTTCAGGGCCGCCTTGGCGTGGGGGTGGTCGTCGGACGAATTGCGCGTCGCCGGGTCGGTCAGCGCGCCTACGAAGGCCTGGAGGCCCTCGTCCAGCGGATGGTCGCGGGATTCGACCAGTCCATCCGTGTAGAGCGCCAGCAGTGCGCCTTCGGGGAGTTCGACCTCCACCTCCTCGAAGGGCTCGCCTCCGACGCCGAGCGGCATGCCGGGCGGGACGTCGAGCATCAGCGCCGCCTCGCCGGGTTCCACCAGGACCGGCGGGAGATGGCCCGCGTTGGCGAAGGTGCAGCGCCTGGTCACCGAGTCGTAGACCGCGTAGATACAGGTCGCGAGGTACACCTCTGCGAGGTCCGCCTCGCGGGGGCGGCGGGCCGCCCGGGTGGCCTGCTGGACTCCGCCGGGTGTGCCGAGGCCGCGGGCGATCTCGTCCAACGCGGAGAGGACTTCGGCCGGTTCGAGGTCCAGGAGGGCCAATGTGCGGACCGCCGTGCGGAGTTCGCCCATCGCCACCGCCGCGCGTAGACCGCGGCCCATCACGTCTCCCACCACCAACGCCGTGCGGTGGCCGGGGAGTTCGATGACGTCGAACCAGTCGCCGCCCACCTCCGTCGCCGCGTTTCCGGGAAGGTATCGGCAGGCGATGTCGAGGCCGGAGGCCTCCGGGTCGCCGGGCGGGAGGAGGGATCGCTGCAGTATCAGGGCCCGTTCGTGCTCGCGCCGGTACAGCCGCGCGTTGTCGATACAGACGGCGGCCCGCGCCGCCAGCTCCACCGCGAGATCCCGGTCCCGGTCCCCGAACGGCTCGCTGCCCTTCGTACGGGCGAACTGCACGAGTCCTACGACGGTGTCGTGGGCGACCATCGGAACGGCCAGCGTGGACTGGACCGGGCCGCCCTCCTCGGCGGGGACGTACTGCGGGCGGGCGGTGCGCAGGGCGTCCGCGCAGGGCGAGTTGAAGGGGTAGTGGTGGACCGCGCCGACCGCCACGGGTGCGCCGCCGCCCACGAAGGGGGCGTCGGAGACCGCGCTGGCGAAGGCCACCCGGCGGAGTTCCGCGCTGCCGTCGGCTCGGCCGGGCGGGGTCTCGTCGCCGGCCAGGAGGCCCTGGTAGAGGTCGACGGTCGCGAGGTCGCAGAAGCCGGGGACGACGACGTCGAGGAGTTCGCGGGCCGTGGTCTCCAGGTCGAGGGAGTTCCCGATGCGGGCGCCGGCCTCGTTCAGAAGGGCGAGATTGCGCCGCGCGGAGGCGGCCTCGCGGGCGGCGGCGCGGCGGGCGGTGACATCGGTGCCGAGCCAGGCGATGCCGATGGGTCGGCCGCTGCCGCTGTGCACGCGGTAGAGGTTGATGGACCAGTGGCGGCGCTCCTCGGAACCCGGCACGAGGCCGGTGACATGCATGTCCGTGATGGAGTTGCCGGTCTCCAGGACCCGGCGCAGGGTCGCGGTGACCCGCTCGGCCTCGGGGCTCTGCAGATAGTCCTGGACGCCCCGGCCGCGGTGGTCGTCGGGGGTGCCGCCGAAGGTGTTGGCGATCTGCTGGTTGGCCCGCCTGACCCGCAGGTCGGGGTCGATCAGCAGGAACCCGAACGGAGATTGACCGAATATCGACTGCGAGGCGGCGAGATCGGTCTCGATGCGGCGCAGGATGCGGACGTCGACGACGATGCAGACGGCGGCCCGCTCGCCCTCCTCGGTCCGCGTCGGCATCACATAGACCTCGGCGAGACCCTCCTTGCCCGGCTCGCCCTCGGCGGTCCCCGGCGCTTTGAAGGGGACCACCCCGGTCCACTCCCGGCCGTCCAGGATCTCGGCCATCTTCCGCTGGCCGCGCTCGTGCAGCTCGGGGTCGACGAACGCCTCGATGGGATCCATGCCCACCGCGTGCTCCGTGGAGATGCCGAAGAGCTGCTCGGCCCGCAGGCTCCACTGGTCGACGAGCCCGTCGGGGCCTATGGAGAAGGAGGCGACCTTGATGTAGTCGTAGATCGAGCCGGGTGGGCTGCTCTGCCACATGGCGTCGCCGACGGTCATCGCGTCGCCGCCGGACATGAGGTCCTCGGCGGACACGCGGTCGCCGCCGGGCACGTCGATGTAACCCGCGGCCTCAGCCCTCGCGCGGTCCGACGGGTCCTCGGACTCCGTGGCCTTCGCTGGTATCTCGCTCACGCGAACCGTCCCCTCCAGCTCACCGCGTCCGGCACCGGTCACCGGGGGCGGCTGCCCGCAGTATCCAGCACTACGGCGCCGCACAACACGGTGTTCACGATCACAGGACAATCCCGATGCATTTCGGACCGGCCTGCGACAACACTCCCAGTCTTCTAACCAGCGGACACGCAGTCGAACCACGCGGATCGACAACCGTCACAGGCCTGAACCAGTCGATGGACACGACTGTCCGGTTCGTACAGCCGTGTTCGGCCTCGATTCACCCGGGTACGGCCAGCTCGAACCACACCGTCTTGCCCGTCTCGCCGGGCCGGGTGCCCCAGCGGACGCAGGCACCGGCGACCAGTTGGAGACCCCGGCCGCTCTCGTCCTCGGGGCGGGCGACGCGCTCGCGGGGCGGGTCGGGCAGCGGGTCGGAGACCTCGACCAGCAGCACACCGTCCGGGTCGACGGGACGGACCAGCCGGACGCCGATGGGGCCGGTGGCGTGCCGCAGCGCGTTGGTCACCAGCTCACTGACCAGCAGCGCCGCGATGTCGGCGAGGGTGTCGAGGTCCCAGTCGCGCAACTGGCCGCGGACTGCGGTACGCGCGGTGCGGACGGATCCGGGGTCCGCGGGAAAGGTCCACTCGGCGCAGTCGCCTTCGGTGTCGATCAAGCCGATCACATCCCGGGCCAGCCAGCACACCCATGTCCGATTTCATGGGGTTAATGGGCACATACCCGATATTCAGGGCCCGGTACCGTCCCCGAGGGCGCACTGTGGCACGAACGGCGTACACCGAGTCCGGCGCACTCTTCCCTCTCGGCCTACGACGACTTCGATACGACGACTTCAGCGCGCCCCGGCATCGAGAAGCGCGAGTGTCTCCCGTACGGCGGGAACGTCCTGGTCGAGCCAGTCGACGGTCCAGATGTCGGCGGGGGCGAGCCAGCGCAGTTCGTCGTGGTCCTCAAGGGGCTCGGGCTCCGCCGAGCCGGGGAGCAGCCGGGCCGTCCAGACCTGGAGGACGTACGGCGACTTGAGCGGCCACTCCCCCGGGACGCGCTCGACGGTCTCGGCGTCGACGCCGAGTTCCTCGCGCAACTCGCGCACCAGCGCGGCATCGGGGCGCTCGCCGGACTCGACCTTTCCGCCGGGGAGTTCCCAGCGTCCGGCCAGTTCGGGAGGTGCGCTACGGCGCGCGGCGAGCAGGCGGCCGTCGTCGAACAGGGCGGCTCCGACCACCACGATCCGTGTCGTCATGCGCCGGAGCCTACGGGTGCGGGGGCGCGGTCAGTTGCGCCCGGCGTCCTCGCTCTGCCCGATCCGCTCGACCCAGTACAGCTGCTTGTGCCCGCGGTCGTCGAGGCTGTCCGCGATCTTCTGGGCCTCGGCGCGGGTCGCGTACCGGCCCACGCGGTAGCGATTGCCGTTGTCGTCCTGCCGTATCACGAGCCAGGGAAGAGTGATCGTGCCGTCGTTCATCGCCATCGCGCCCCTCCGCCTCCCGCTCGCGGTTCGTGCCGTGCCCCACCCCATAAGGAAACCGCAATCCGCATATGCCGGAGCCTACGCCCAACCTTCACGCAGCGAATACGGGTTTTCACAAAGAGGTACGCAACCAGCCAGGACGGAGGGGGCGCACGACGACGAACGCGCCGTTGGCGCACCTCGACGCATCCGGTGAGAGGCACGCCACGGGCGCCGTGAACGACCTGGGAGAAAGACCGGAATCCAACGGCGCCCAGGGCAGGGCGGATTGACCGGTTCCGGCGACAAATGCCGTAAGAGGTGGACTACTTCACACGGAACGCACTACTCGGTGCGCTACTTGACCGGCAAGTGGTAGGCGATCCGGTAGCGGTCGGCCGGGACCACGACGTCGGCCGTCTCCACCGGGCGCCCCGAGGCGTAGTACGTGCGCTGGATGACCAGGACCACGTGCCCGGGGACTCCCCCCAGCGCGAGCAACTCCTCGGCGAGACCCGGCCGGGCGCCGACCTCCTCGGTGACGTTGTCCACGACGACGTCGATCGCGCGCATCCGCTCGACGACCCCCATGCCGCCGAGCGGGCCCTCCTCGGGCAGCATCACGGGCGTACGGCCGGTCACCGCGAGGGGCTCCCAGGACGTGGAGAGCATCATGATCTCGCCGGCGTCCCGGAACACGTACTTCGTGCACATCACGCGCTCACCGGGCTGCAGGGCGAGCCGCTCGGCGATGGTGTCGCCCGCCTCGGCCTGCTCGCTGCTGGACTCCCAGGTGCCGCGCGCCTCCCCCTCGGCCTGCTCCTGCCGGAACGGGGTCGCGCCCGCGGGCGGCCGGAACCCGGAGCGGGAGACGCGCCGCGGCACGGGACGCTCACGTACGTACGTCCCCGACCCGGAGCGGCCCTCGACCAGCCCCTCGGCCATCAGCACCTTGCGCGCTTCCAGCGCGACCGTGTCGGAAACCCCGTACTCCTCGCGGATCCTGGCCTGCGAGGGCAGCCGGGTGTGCGGGGGCAGCTGGCCGTCGACGATCTTCTTGCGGAGATCACCCGCGACGCGCAGATACGCCGGCTGCTCACCGAATGTCACTGGCCGCTCCCATCAGGTTGTACAGACAGCAACAGCCTGGCAACCGTGGGTTGTGCCATGCAAGCAAAGGCCAGAGAATCACTCGATGTGATGACTTATGCCCGGCGTGGGCTTTACCCAGGCACTTTCTCCCCGCTATAGGAGCCGTCACACCTCCATGCCGCCGGCGTCTCCCCCACTGTCTCCGCCACCGCCGTTCTGGTCGTACGACGGAGGGGTCGTGGCGAGCCCCAGAGCCTTGCGGGCGGTGACCGACTTCTGGGGGTCGATCAGGTCGGCGCCCTTGTCGTAGTGCGCGTAGAACTCGTCGGCGTCCGAGGCCTTGGCCGCCTTCGCCCACTCCTTCTGCGCGGCCCGCAGATCCTTGACCAGGGCCGCGACCGGCTTGTCGGAACCGCCGGGCCACTCATGGCTGTCGAGCAGGTCGGCCTGCTGGGTGAGCGCGGTCGAGACGCGGCCCGCCCAGGCCTTGTGCCCCGGCAGGTCGTCCTCGACATATTGCGCGTCGGGCGCCGAGTCCAGCGCCGAGTTCAGGACGTGAGCCGCTTTCAGATACGCGACCTGGTCGGAGTCGAGGGTCGTGGCGTCGTTGCGCAGCGAACCGCCGGGCAGGCTCGCCTCCTCGTCCGTGTTGCCGAACACACAGGTGATCTCGCGGTCGCCCAGACTCCAGCTCTGCGAGGTCGGGGTGACGTAGTAGATGTCCACGTCGTCGGGTACGGCCCAGCCGTCCATGGCGTAGGCGTCCTGGAGCGCGTAGCACTTGTCGTCGGCGGTGGCGGTGACCTTCTTGTCCCCGGGATACGAGCCGCTCCCCATCCGCACGACGGCGAACACCTCCCCGTCGTGCTCGCCCTCGCAGGACACGACGTCGAAGTCGTACGTCATGCCCTCCAGCGAACCGCTGGGCGCGTCGAAGCACTCGCCCTTCACGGGGTTGGCGCTCGAGTTGTTCCGCGCACTGTCCTTGACGTCGTCCCAGAAGCCGGTCGCCGCGCCGGTCGCCCCGAGCACCCACACCATCAGCCCGAACGCCGAGAGCACCATGCCGGCCGCCGCCATGCTCCGCCCGCGCTCGCCCCGCTTCTTGATCTGGTTCAGCGCGACCAGCCCGAGGACGACGCCGACGCCCGGTATGCAGCACAGGATGCCGAGCACGAGGGCGGCGACGGACATGCCGTTGAGGGGCGCGGGGTTGTTGTACGGGGTGTAGCCCTGGGACCAGGTCTGGTAGGGCTGCGGGCCGTACGGGGTGAGGGTCGGGGGACCCTGCGGGGTGTGGGGGCCTTGAGGACCTTGGGGGTACGGGGCGTAGGGGGACTGCGGCTGTGTGCCGTACGGGGGTTGGGGCTGCGCGCCGTAGGGGGCGTGGGGGTCCTGCGCGGGCGGGGCGTACGGGTCCTGTGACGGCGGGGCGTACGGGTCCTGCTGTGGTGGGGCGTACGGGTTCGGGGTGGACGCCTGCGGGGAGGGAGCCGGGCCCGGGGTCGGGGGCTGGTCCTGGGGGCTCTTGGGGCCCTGGGTGGGCGGCCCTTGGGGCTCCGGGGGCGGGGGTATGGACACCGGTACCGTGCTCCTGGTTCAGGCGGGGATCTTCAGATGGAGAGCTGGAGATCTTCAGATGCGGAACTGACGTACGACTTGGCGCATGGTAAGCGCGAGGTGAGCGGGGGCGGAATGCGGGTTGCGCAGGGGACCGTACGGGCGGTGAACGCGCTTGCCGCGCGGTGGGCGGGGGTCGTCGACGGCGGCACGGTGTTCTCGGCTGCGGGGGTGTGGCCGTTGTTGGCCCTGCTGGCGGACGGTGCCGGGGGTGCGGCGCGGGCGGAGCTGGCGGACGCGGTGGGGATTCCGGCGGACCAATCGGCCGCCGCCCCACGGGAGTTGCTCGGCGGGCTGGCGGCGATGCGGGGCGTGGACTCGGCGCTCGGGCTGTGGACGAAGCGGACGGTGGAGCTGCGGGAGGCGTGGGCGGCGGGACTGCCGGCCGAGGTCCACGGAGTGCTCACGGGGGACCTCGGGGCCGACCGCGCGACCCTGGACGCTTGGGCGGCGAAACGAACCGGCAGGCTGATCGAGCGGATGCCGGTGGCGCTGACGGACGCCACCGAACTGGTGCTGGCGAGCGCGCTCGCCTTCCGTACGGAGTGGCTGCGGCCGTTCGTCGAGACACCGATGGAGAGCGTGTACTGGAGCGACCGGGTCCCGCTCGGCCTGTTCCGCAGCACGGCCCTCCTGGACCGGATCGGCGTGGCGGACACACCGGACGGTCACGTCACCCGACTGAAGGTGCTGGGCAATACGGCGATCGACGTCCATCTCCTGCTCGGGGAGGAGCGGATGACGTCCGGGCAGGTGCTCGGCGCGGGCGTGGGACTCCTGGACGGCCGTCATCCCGTAGTACCCGGAGACCGACTCCCCTACGGAGACCCGGGACCCGGTCTGCGGGTGGAGAAGGAACGCTGCACGAGCCCGCGACCACCGACGCTCGACGTGACGACGGTGGCGTACGACATGCGTGCGCGACACGATCTCCTGCGCCTGCACCGCCTGTTCGGCCTCACGACGGCGCGGGACGCCGCGCGGGGTCACTTCCCCGGGATCAGCGAGTTCCCGCTGGCCATCGGGTCGGCCGAGCAGTCGACGATGGCGAGGTTCGGCGCACTCGGCTTCCGCGCGGCGGCGGTGACGGCCTTCGGCGCCATGGGCGGGGCCGCACCCGACCTCCGCTACCTGACCACCACCATCACCGCCCGCTTCGACCGCCCCTTCGCCTTCCTCGCCCTGCACCGCCACTCACGGCTGGTACTGGCCGCGGGGTGGGTCACGGAACCGGAGCCGTTCCCCGAGCAGGACTGGGGCTGATCATCGGGGGTCGGACGGCCGACGATAGCCTTCCCGTGCGCGATCGGGCGCTTGCGCGATCTTGCGCTAAGGGACTCACGGGGGCGGAATTGGGAGCGGTCCAGGGGGCGGCGGTTCAGGACGCGGCCGTCGGAGGCACGGTCGACGCGGTCAATCGGCTGACGGCGCGTTGGGCGGACTCGGCGACCGGTGGCACGGTGTTCTCGGCGGCCGGGGTGTGGCCGCTGCTGGCGTTCCTCGCCGACGGGGCGTCGGGCGCCGCGCGGGCGGAACTCGCGGACGCGGTGGGGATGCCCGCCGACCAAGCGGCCGCCGCCGCACGGGAGTTGCTGGCCTCGATGAGGTCGATGCCCGGCCTGAACTCCGCGCTCGGTCTGTGGACCAGGCGCGAACTGACCGTACGGCAGGAGTGGCGGGCGGGGCTGTCGGCGGACACGCACGGCGTGCTCACCGAGGATCTCCCGGCCTCGCAGCGGGCGTTGGACGCGTGGGCGGCCGAGCGGACGGGCGGGCTGATCGAGCGGATGCCGGTCACGTTGGACCAGGACGTGGTGATGGTCCTGGCGAGCGCGCTCGCGCTCCGTACCGAATGGCCGCGCCCCTTCAGCGAGTTGATGTTCCGCCCCGACGCCGGCCCCTGGCAGGGACGGCAGTTGGTGGGCCTGCGCCGCACCGGCGTCCGCCTCGACCGCGTCGGCGTGGCGAGCGGCCCGCACGGTTACGTCACCGAACTCAAGGTCCCCGGCGACAACGGAATCGACGTCCACCTGCTGCTCGGCGAACAGCGCATGGCCCCGGGCCAGGTGCTGGGCACGGGAGTTGAGGTCCTGGCCCGCCGACTCCCCGTGGTACCGAGCGGCCAACTCCCGTACGGCGACGTGGGACCGGGCCTGCGCGTCGAGCAACAGCGCTGCACCACACCGCGACCGCCGGAGCTGTCCGTGACGACGGTGGCGTACGACATGCGTGCGCGACACGATCTCCTGGACCTGCACGGCCTGTTCGGACTCACGACGGCGATGAACACCGGCGACGGCCACTTCCCCGGCATCAGCCCGTCCCCGCTGGCCATCGGGCAGGCCGAACAGTCCACGACGGCCCAGTTCGGCGCCCTCGGCTTCCGCGCCGCCGCGGTGACCGCGGTCGCGCCCGTCTTCGGCGGTGCCCGGCCCGACCTCCGCCACACGACCACCGTCGTCACGGCCCACTTCGACCGCCCGTTCGGCTTCCTGGCCGTACACCGGGAGTCCCGCCTGATCCTGACGGCGGGCTGGGTCACGGATCCGTCGCCATACGGGGACGGGTCGAATCCCGTGCGCTGACGCGACGGTGTGTCCCCGGTGGCCGATGGCCGGTGGCGGGCACCCGCCCCGCGACCGACCCCGTCCGTGGGAACCCCTCGCGCACCCCACGCGCTGATCCGACGGCGTATCCCCATCGCCCGGTGGGCGGCAGCCGCCCTTCGACCACCCCTCGTCCGTAGGAACCCCCACACCCCACCCCCTGACCCGACGACCTACCCCCACCGCCCGGTGGACGACACCCACCCCTCGACCACCCCTCGTCCGTGGGAACCCCCACACCCCACCCCCTGACCCGACGACCTACCCCCACCGCCCGGTGGACGACAC
>NZ_JBHXME010000243.1:9998-12148 GCF_042721125.1 Streptomyces sp. NPDC058469 | reverse complement strand
CACACGCGCCCAGGGCGGCGCCCGCCAGCACGTCGCTCGGGAAGTGGACGCCGGTGTAGACGCGGGACATGGCGACCGAGAACGCGATCGGGGCGCCCCCGAAATGCACCCCCACACCCACCCGGTTTCACTGCGTAGCATGACCACACCGGCCGACCGAGCCGACCGGGGCCGAGCCGCGCGCAAACGCGTCCCCCGCTCCGCCCACGCCGGCTGGATCCCCTCCGTAGACCGCCCGGACCCAGTAGCCGTACTCGAACGACAGGGCCGGGACAGACTCCCGGAACTCCTCCCGATCCGGTACGGCCGCATGGCCGCCTCCCCCTTCGCGTTCCTGCGCGGCTCGGCCGCCGTGATGGCAGCCGACCTGGCGTCCCAGCCGCACACCGGACTCACCGTCCAGCTGTGCGGCGACGCGCACCTCCTCAACTTCGGCCTGTACGCCTCCCCGGAACGCGCCCTGCTCTTCGACCTCAACGACTTCGACGAGACGTTCCCGGGCCCGTTCGAGTGGGATGTCAAGCGTCTCGCCGCGAGCGTGGCCGTCGCCGGCCGCGAGAACGGCCACAGCGACGCGTTGGCCCACCGCGCCGCGCTGGAGGCGACAGCCGCGTACCGTACGGCCCTCCGCGGCCTGGCCCGCAAGGGCGAACTCGCCGTCTGGTACGAGCGGATCGACGCCGACAGCCTGCTGCCGCTGGTGCGTTCGGCCCGCCACCGCCGCCGGGTGGAGTCCAGCCTCACCCGGGCCCGCCGCCGCACCAGCCTGCACGCCGTGGGCAAGCTCACCGAGACCGTCGACGGCCGCCGCCGTATCGTCAACGACCCGCCCCTCCTGGAACCGGCCGGCGCCGCCGACATGGCCTCCCTGCGCAAGATCTTCAGCGACTACCGCTCCACGCTCTCCGAGGAACGCCGCCTGCTCCTGGACCGCTACCGCTTCGTCGACGCCGCCCGCAAGGTCGTCGGCGTCGGCAGCGTGGGCACCCGCTGCTTCATCGTGCTGCTCGCCGGCCGCGACCAGGACGACCCGCTGTTCCTGCAGATCAAGGAGGCGCGGAAGTCCGTACTGGAGGAGCACCTGCCGAACGGCCCGTACGTCCACCCCGGCCACCGGGTCGTAGCGGGCCAGCGCCTCCTCCAGGCGGCCAGCGACATCTTCCTCGGCTGGATGACCGGACCGCAGGGCCGCGCCTTCTACTGGCGCCAGCTGCGCGACATGAAGGGCTCCGCGGACGTCGCCGGCATGAGCCCGGAGGCCCTCACGGCCTACGCCCGCCTCTGCGGCACCGCCCTGGCCCGCGCCCACGCCCGCTCCGGCGACCGCATCGCCATCGCCGCGTACCTGGGCGCCGCCGACACCTTCGAACGCGCCGTGGCGGACTTCGCCCTGTCCTACGCCACCCAGACGACCGCCGACCACGCGGCCCTCGGCGCGGCCGTGGCGGCAGGCGTGGTCACGGCATCACCGGGCATCTGACACCGGCACAATCCCGACCGCCTGCTCGCAGCGACGCCGCAGGTGGAAAAGGAGATGCACACCGAGTGACCGACTCCCTACGCTGGAGACGCATTGCGGAGCAGGTCACCACCGCTTCTCGCAGGACAGGCGTCACCCTGCGGAGTCGGCGCTAGTCTCGGACGCACCCAACCCTCCGACGGTCGGCCGCCCACCCCCAGCGCCCTGTCGGAACACGTTCACACCGCTCAGACATCACACCCACGCCCACGGAGGCCCGTCATGGGCACCATCGTCATCTCCGGGACCGTCGTCCTGGTCGTCCTGGGATTCGGAAACCACGTCTGGTGGCTCGCCGCCGTCGCCGTGCTCTTCCTCTATCTGCGGTACGGCAGGGACTCGACGTCGTCCACGTCATCCTCATCCACATCGTCTACGTCGTCCTCGTCGGCCGGCGGTTCCTCTTCAGGAAGCACCCCGTCGAGCTACCGCGCGTACCGCGACCGCCGTGACAAGCAGGCCAAGTGGGAGCGCCGTTACCAGCGCGAGCGCCCCCTGGAGTCCCGTCGGCAGGCGCGTGAGAAGAGCAAGTGAGACGAGTAGGTGAGAAGAGCGAGTGAGACGCCCCCGGAGGGGGGACCCCGGGCGCCCGTCACAACCCGGGGGCGCCCCACACCGGGAACCACCGGCT
>NZ_JBHXME010000243.1:0-9988 GCF_042721125.1 Streptomyces sp. NPDC058469 | reverse complement strand
GTCACCGGCCAGCGGCGCGAACGGGAAGAACGTCCCGCGCTTGTACAGATAGACCAGCGCCAGCCGCCGGCCCCCGTCAGCCTCGAACCCGGCCAGCGAGCACAGCAGTTGGGGCCCGAAGCCGTTGACCTCCATCGCGCTGTTCACCGCGTGCAGATCGTTGACGAGCGCCGACAACTGATCGGGTGTCCGGCGCGAGACCAGCCACGAGTAGCCGTACTTGTCCTGGGCCAGCTCCACCGGCGGCCCGGTGCGTTCCGCGTCCGCGTCCAGCAGCGCCTGGACCTCCCGGTGCGTCTGCTCGAACGCCCCGCCCTCCACCGTGGCGAAGCAGACCGCACCGTGCCCGGTCGGCTTGAACCCGGCCGCCGCCTCCAGCGTCACCGCCGCCGAGGGCAGCGCGAACAGCTGGTCGAGATCGGGAGCGACCGGTTTCGTACGGCCGAGCAGGATGTCCAGCAACCCCATCCTCAGTCCGCCTTCCCGATGCCGGGCACCGCCGCCTCACCCAACTCGGCGGAGATGCGCCCCAGTTGGTCGAGCCGCTGCTCCAGGCTCGGGTGGGTCGAGAAGAACCGGGTGAGACCGGGCTCGGTGCCCGTCGCCGGGCTGAAGTAGAAGGCGTTGAACGCTTGCGCGGTCCGCAGGTCCTTGGTCGGGATCCGGGCGATGTCGCCGTCGACCTTGGTGAGCGCGGAGGCCAGCGCCGAGGGCTTCCCGGTGAGCAGGGCCGCCGCCCGGTCCGCCGCCAGCTCCCGGTACCGGGACAGCGCCCTGATCAGCAGGAAGCTGATCGCGTACACGGCCGCCGAGATCCCCATGATCCCCGCGAAGACGGCCAGCGTGTTCTGGTCCTTGCGCCCCCGGAAGATCTGCGAGTAGAACGCGAACCGCACCATCAGCCCGGCGAGCACCCCGAGGAACGACGCCACCGTGATCACGGCCACGTCCTTGTGCGCCACGTGCGACAACTCGTGCGCGAGCACACCCTCCAGCTCGGCCGGCTCCAGCCGCCGTAGCAGACCGGTGGTCACGCAGACGACGGCGTGGTCGGCGTTCCGCCCGGTGGCGAAGGCGTTCGGCATGTCGATGTCGGAGACGGCGACGACGGGCTTGGGCATGTCGGCCACGGCACACAGCCGGTCGATCACACCGTGCAGCTCGGGATACTCCTCCCGCTCCACGATCCGCCCGTGCATCGCGTACAGCGCGATGCGGTCGGAGAACCAGTACTGCGCGACGAGCAGCCCGCCCGCCAGCACCACGACCAGCACCCAGGACTTCAGCAACACGATCAGCGCGGCCACGAACGCCACGTACAACAGCCCGAGCAGGAACAGCGTCAGACCCATACGTATGGTCAACCGCCGGTCGCTCCGGAAGCGGCTCTGCATCTGCCATCACCCCGCCGTCAGGCACTCGTCCCACCGCCCAGTGTGCACCCGCGCCTTCCCATGAAGTGGTCCCGAACGGCCCTAGGCGGAGCAAAGGCTCCCCGAAACACCTGAGAATCCGATGAGCACGCGGGCGCAGGTCAGCCGGGGAGCCCGGCCTCCCAGAGCCGCCGCGTCAGCACGTACGCACTGAACAGATGCCGCGCCCGCCGGAGCAGCTCACCCACCTCGGCGTCCCCGGGAGTCATCCCCTCCTCCGGATGCCACCGCTGCACCACCTGCGCACCCCAGGCCCGCAACCTCTCGTCCGGATCGTCGAGCACCGCGACGGCAGCCCGCAGCCGTACGATTCCGCCCCGCGCGTCCAGCAGCCGGAACGCCGCGACCCGCACCGGCCGCGCCCCGCCCGCAAGCCGCTCCATCAGCCACCCGTCCGGCACCAGCCCGGCCGACGGCAGCAGCGCGAGGGTCGCCTCGCGCACGACCCCGGGCGCCGGATCGTCGAGCGACGGCAGCAGCCGCCGTACGTCCCCGACGTCCAGCACCCGCAACCCGGCCACGGCCCGCGCCCGCACGGCGGCACCCGGATGCGAGACGAGCGGCCACAACAACGCGGCATCGTCCCGCCCACCACACTCCGCGAGCCCGATCACGGCCCCCGGCGCAGGCTCCGCCGCAAGGCACCAAGCCCGATACAACGCCAACGGATCACCCCCACCCTGCCGCACGACATACCGGGCACAGGCCCGCACGACACCGGACCGATCGGCAAGAAACCCCTCGGCCCGCCCCGCCCGACCCGCCGCCCGCAACACGGTGACCCCGGTCGCCCGGGCACGCGGATTCCGCGCCCCGAGCAACGGTTCGAGCACCTCGTCGTAGCTCCCTGTCTTCGCTACGGCGGCCAACGCGGCGTCCGCGCACAGGTTCTGTACGACGGTGTCAGTGTCCCGGGCAGCGGTGCGCGCGAGTTCGGCGGGGGAGAGGAGATCCTCCTCGACGGCGAGGCGATAAACGAAGCGGCGTACGGCGCGGTCGGGGTGGGTGAAGAGAGGAGCGAGCTGTTCGCGGGACGCCCGGCGCAGCACCTCGTCGACCAGCTCGATGGCGAAGGCCCCTCGCCCCCGCCGCCCGAAGAGCAGAACCAGCGGCGCGAGCGCGACAGCGGTACCTACGTCACCTACATCACCTACGTCGAGGAGCTCGCGGAGCAACTCCCGCGCCCGCTCCCGCACTTGCTCAACCCAGTCGGCGCACCGGACGACAACCAACGGCAGCAACGCCGGGTACGCGGCGGCCTGTTGGAGAGCCGCCTCCCGAATCCTGCCGTCACGGTGGCACAGCGCGATCGCGAGTTCAGGCTCAGCGAGGCCGGCGGGCGCGTACGGCTCGTGCCGCAACGCCTCGTCCAGCCGGAGCCACGCGAGGGGATCCCCGAGGCTGATCCTCTCGCCGGTCATCTCGTCCATCTCTAGTACGGCGCCCGGAAGTTGGCGTACCCCAACAGCACGATGACCGCGACGACACTCCCCAGGACGACCGCCGTAGATATCCACGACGACCGCCGAGGCCCCACCCCCTCGGGCTCACCCCGGAACGGCGTCGGCTCCGGCGGATTCTCCTTCCACCGCGCGGCAAGCATCCGAGCCCGCGCGGACGGCTCCTTGTGTTCAGCCCCGTCGGCCCACTTGAGGTCGAACTCGCGCTCCTCGTCGCCCTGTTGCGCCATCCCCGTTACCCCTCTCGAACAACCGTGTCAGTGAAGATGATCCCTGGCTGTACCCGGTCTGTGAAGCGAGTTCCGGGCAAGTGGGTTCCCGGCAAGCGAGTTCTGGGCACACGACAGCGCCCCCGCCGCTCCGAGGAGAGGCGGGGGCGCCGAGGGCACTGGGGCCGGTTCGATCACACGTCGAAGTAGAGCTCGAACTCGTGCGGGTGCGGACGCAGTTGCAGCGGCGCGATCTCGTTCGTGCGCTTGAAGTCGATCCACGTCTCGATCAGGTCGGACGTGAAGACGTCGCCCGCGAGCAGGAACTCGTGGTCGGCCTCAAGGCGGTCGAGGACGGCCGGGAGGGAGGTCGGGACCTGGGCGACGCCCGCGTGCTCCTCGGGGGCCAGCTCGTAGAGGTCCTTGTCGATCGGCTCGGCCGGCTCGATCTTGTTCTTGATGCCGTCCAGGCCCGCCAGGAGGAGGGCGGAGAAGGCGAGGTACGGGTTGCCGGAGGAGTCGGGCGCGCGGAACTCGACGCGCTTGGCCTTCGGGTTGGAGCCCGTGATCGGGATACGCATCGCGGCGGAGCGGTTGCGCTGCGAGTACACCAGGTTGACCGGCGCCTCGAAGCCCGGCACCAGGCGGTGGTACGAGTTCACCGTCGGGTTGGTGAACGCGAGCAGCGACGGGGCGTGCTTGAGGATGCCGCCGATGTAGTAGCGGGCGGTGTCCGACAGACCCGCGTAGCCGGCCTCGTCGTAGAAGAGCGGCTGGCCGCCGGTCCAGAGCGAGGAGTGGATGTGCATGCCCGAGCCGTTGTCACCGAAGATCGGCTTCGGCATGAAGGTCGCGGTCTTGCCGTTGCGCCAGGCCACGTTCTTCACGATGTACTTGAAGAGCTGGAGGTCGTCGGCCGCGGCGAGCAACGTGTTGAACTTGTAGTTGATCTCGGCCTGGCCGGCGGTGCCCACCTCGTGGTGCTGGCGCTCGACCTGGAGGCCGGACGCGGCCAGCTCCAGGGAGATCTCCGCACGCAGGTCGGCGAAGTGGTCGACCGGCGGGGTCGGGAAGTAGCCGCCCTTGTAGCGGACCTTGTAACCGCGGTTGTCCTCGATGGCACCGGTGTTCCAGGCGCCCGCCTCGGAGTCGATGTGGTAGAAGGACTCGTTCGCCTTGGTGTCGAAGCGCACGCTGTCGAAGACGTAGAACTCGGCCTCGGGACCGAAGTACGCGGTGTCCGCGATACCGGTCGAGGCGAGGTACGCCTCCGCCTTCTTCGCCACGTTGCGCGGGTCACGGGAGTACTGCTCGCCCGTGATCGGGTCGTGGATGAAGAAGTTGATGTTGACCGTCTTGTCGCGGCGGAAGGGGTCCACGCGCGCGGTCGACAGGTCGGCGCGGAGCGCCATGTCGGACTCGTGGATGGCCTGGAAGCCGCGGATCGAGGAGCCGTCGAAGGCGAGTTCCTCGTCCGGGTCGAAGGCCGTCGCCGGCAGCGTGAAGTGCTGCATCACACCCGGCAGATCGCAGAATCGGACGTCGACGAACTTGACGTCCTCGTCCGCGATGAACTTCTTGGCCTCGTCGGCGTTCTGGAACATCCAGCTCCTCCTACTCCCGACCGTCCGTGCCGGGGTGGTAGTTCGTTCGTGCGGCCAGTGCGGTGGCACACGCTGGACCCGACCTTAGGGACGGGGGATTTCTCCAGCGTGACCCATTTGTTTCGCCCAAGTTAACCGGTCTTGGGCCGCCTGGCCCCTCCTGTCCGCATGGCAGAACGCGGGCAGTACCGTGGACGGGTGGACAACAGGGATGCAATCGGCTCATGGCTCTCCGGGCCCCGCGAGGCGGCGGAACGAGCAGGTGTCGACTTCGGCTACCGCGGCGAGCAGCTCGGTCTGCCCGAGCACGGCCCCGGCTCCATCGCCCGCCCCGGCCGCCGCCTCGGCGCCCTCGTCGTCGACTGGGCCCTGTGCCTGTTGATCGCATACGGCCTGCTCACCCACGGCTACAAGCCGGGTGCGACCGGCAACTGGGCCCTCCTCGTCTTCTTCGTCCTCGGCGCCCTCACGGTCGGCACGATCGGCTTCACCCCGGGCAAGCGCCTCTTCGGCCTCCGCGTGATCGCCCTCGACACCGGCCGCCCGAGCCCCCTCCGCACCCTGCTCCGCACCGCCCTCCTGTGCATCGCGATCCCGGCCCTGATCTGGGACCGGGACGGGCGTGGGCTGCACGACCGGCTGGCGCGCACGGTGGAAGTCCGGATCTGAGAGAGGTCGTAGAGAAGTCGTAGAGAAGTCGTACGACGAAGGGGGCGTCCGGAGCCACGTGGCGGTAGCCGCACAGTGGCCGCGTCGGGCGCCCCCTTTGCCGCGCCGGGTGGGTGACGGTCGGCCGGTCGCGGCCCGGGGTGCGGTCGTCGGGGTCCCCTGCCGGTGACACTGTCGCCGTTCCCGACGGAGGTGGTGGGCAGGATGCCGGAAGGCGACAAGTCGACGATCGTGACCCGGGCGCCGGGGGTCGCCGAGATCGCGGCCCGGCACACGGACGAGGCGGAGACCGCGCGGAGACTCTCGCCGCAGGTGGTCAGGGCGGTGCTGGACGCGGGGTTCGCGCGGCACTTCGTACCGGTGGCCCATGGCGGCGAGGCCGGTGGTTTCTCCGAACTGACCTCCGCGGTCGGCCTGGTGGGGGAGGGCTGCACGTCGGCGGCGTGGGCCGCCTCGCTGGCCGCGTATGCCGGGCGCTACGCGGCGTTCCTCCCCGAGGAGGGCCAGACGGAGATCTGGGCGGACGGCCCCGACGCACTGCTGGCCGGTGCACTGATGCCGTCCGGCAAGGCGGAGCCAGTGGCCGGCGGCTGGCGGCTGAGCGGTGAGTGGAAGTACATCAGCGGGGTGCACTTCGCCGACTGGGCGCTGGCCTGCGCGGCCGTACCCGCGGAGAACCCCGAGGACTCGGACACACGCCCCGACGTACGGTTCTTTGCCGTGCCGCGGGCCGAATTCACCATCGCGGACAGCTGGTTCACCGTAGGGATGCGCGGGACCGGCAGCGACACCCTGCTCCTGTCCGACGTCTTCGTGCCCGAGCACCGGACCCTGGCCCGCTCGGTGGTGCACGCGGGCAGGGCGCCCGCCTCGGACGCCCGCTGCCACATCGTCCCGATGCACGCCGTGAACGCGCTGCCGTTCGCCGCCCCGCTGGTCGGCGCCGCCCGGGGCGCGCTGCGCGCCTGGATCGCGCGGACCGGTTCATGCGTCGACCGCCGGGGACGGACCGTCGGCGAGATGCCCTCGACCCAGGTCTCCCTGGCCCGCTCGGCCGCCGAGGTGGACGCCGCCGAACTCCTGATCCTGCGTACGGCGGCGATCGCCGACGGCACGGAGGAGTGCCCGCCGGGGGGTGAGGCGGCGGTCCGGGGCGCCCGGGATCTCGCGCTGGCGGTGGAACTACTGGTCTCGGCGGTCGACCGCGTCTTCCGCGCCGGCGGCACATCCGGTCAGTCCTCGTCCGACCCCGTCCAACGGTTCTGGCGCGACGTGAACAGCGCCGCCTCGCATGTCGCGCTCTCCTTCGAGACGACCGGCGCGGCCTACGGCGCGTGGGCACTGTCCGGGGACGAGCGGGGGGCGGGCGCGGTGCGGTGAGCCGGTATCGGGTGCCGGCGCGCTGATCCCGCCCCCGGTTGCCGGTCCGGGACGCTGCCCGCATAGTCGATCTGGACCCGGGTGACGGTCCCGATCACTGTCGGTGAGCCGCATCCGAGGCTGCCCCGAGGCTGCTGAACCCGCGGTGGCCTCCGCGAGGCCCGACAGGTGGTGCACCGTCATGCCGGAGCGTCAGGAAGTACTGGAACAGCAGGTACTGGAACAGCAGGTACTGGAACAGGAAGTTCTGGAACAGGAAGTTCTGGAAACCGCGCGAGCGGCGGTGGCGCCCGAGGAGTTCCGGGCCGCGATGGCCCGCTTCCCCTCGGGCGTCGTGGTGGTGACCACGTGCTGCGAGGACGGCACCCCGCGCGGCTTCACGGCCAGTTCCTTCTGCTCGGTCTCGCTGGAACCGCCGATGGTCCTGGTCTGCCTGGCGAACTCCGCCGACTCGGCTCCCTCGTTCGGCCACTGCGACCGCTTCGCCGTGAGCGTGCTGGCCCCGGCCCACCGCCCGCTCGCCGTGCGCTTCGCCACCAAGGGCACCGACAAGTTCGCCTCCGGCGGCCTGCGTACCAGCCCCGACGGCCTCCCGACGGTCGACCGCGCCCTCTCCGAACTGGACTGCACCACCCACGCACGCCACCCGGCCGGTGACCATACGGTCCTGATCGGCCGGGTGACGGGAGTGCGGCTGGGGGAGGGCTCCCCGATGGTGTATTACGACCGGGGGTTCAGGACGCTGGCCTGACGGGGGTCGTCCTATACGGGGATCGCCTTACGACGATGGGGGCGCCCGGATCAGATCCGGGCGCCCCATCGTCGTAGAAACCGTGTACGCGGGGCTCAGCGAGCCTTCCCGCCGCCCTTCGGCAGCTTCATGCCCTTCGGCATCGGGCCCTTCGGCAACGGCATGTTGCTCATCAGGTCGCCCATCGCGCGCAGGCGGTCGTTGGTCGTCGTCACCTGCGGACCCGTCAGTACGCGCGGCAGCTTCAGCATCGTCGTGCGGACCTTCTTGAGGGGGATCTGGCCCTCGCCCGTGCCGACCATCACGTCGTGCACCGGGACGTCCGCGACGATGCGCGCCATCTTCTTCTTCTCGGCGGCCAGCAGGGACTTCACCCGGTTCGGGTTGCCCTCGGCGACCAGGACGATGCCGGCCTTGCCGACCGCGCGGTGCACCACGTCCTGGCTGCGGTTCATCGCCACCGCGGGAGTCGTCGTCCAGCCCCGGCCGATGTTGTCCAGTACCGCGGCGGCCGCGCCCGGCTGGCCCTCCATCTGCCCGAAGGCGGCCCGCTCGGCCCGGCGTCCGAAGACGATCGCCGACGCGAGGAAGGCGAGCAGGAGGCCGAGAATGCCGAGATAAATGGGGTGCCCGAGCAAGAAGCCGATCGCGAGGAAGACACCGAAGGTGACGATTCCGACAGCCGCGAGCACAAGACCGATCATCTTGTCGGCCTTGCGAGTCATCTTGTAGGTCAGAGCGATCTGCTTGAGTCGCCCGGGGTTCGCAGCGTTTTCCGCTGTCGTGTCCTTCCTCGCCATGCCAGGAAGTCTACGTGCCCGCGGGAGTGCCGACGACGGCGGTGCCCACAGGGTGGGGATTCGCAGGGTGGGGACTCAGGAGTGCGCGGTGAGGGACTGCTCCAGGACGAGCTGTGCCTCGACCCGGTCCTTGGCGCGGCGGCGGTCCTCCAGGACGGAGGTCCACGCGTTGCGGCGGGCGGTCCGCTGGCCACTGCTCAGCAGCAGGGACTCGACCGCGCGAAGCGCGTCGGTGAAGGACGGGATGGCGGTGGCGCGAACGGGCGCGGCCTGCATGGTGGAGGTCCCCCCTCGGAACAGCTCTGGGTATGGGTCTACGTGCTGTAAAGCCATTGTCACTGTTTGGTGTTACCAGGGCGTGACCGACCGGTCAAACACCAATGAAGCCTTGATGCGGCGGGCCCAAAAGCTGACGCGGCCCTGATGGACGCCCTCATCTGGGAGGACTGTCAGGGCCGCGTCGACAATGACTATTACCGGTGGGTAGTCACTTGTGCGCGAGTTCACACAGCCGTGGACGGGCTGGGGTCACACCGCCTGCGAGGCCACGTACGCGCCTCGCTTCTCGATCGCCATCTGGTACAGCCGCCCGGCGCGGTACGAAGAGCGCACCAGCGGGCCGGACATGACCCCGGAGAAGCCGATCTGGTCGGCCTCCTCCTTCAGCTCGACGAACTCGTGCGGCTTCACCCAGCGCTCCACGGGGTGGTGCCGCACGGACGGCCGCAGGTACTGCGTGATGGTGACCAACTCGCAGCCCGCCTCGTGCAGTTGGCGCAGTGCCTCGCTGACCTCCTCGCGGGTCTCGCCCATGCCGAGGATCAGGTTCGACTTCGTGACCAGACCGTAGTCGCGGGCCTCGGTGATGACCTTGAGCGAGCGGTCGTAGCGGAAGCCGGGGCGGATGCGCTTGAAGATGCGGGGGACCGTCTCGACGTTGTGCGCGAAGACCTCGGGGCGCGAGGAGAAGACCTCGGCGAGCTGCTCCGGGACCGCGTTGAAGTCGGGGGCCAGCAGTTCGACCTTGGTGCGGCCGGCCTCGCGGGACGACGTCTGCTCGTGGATCTGGCGGACCGTCTCGGCGTACAGCCAGGCGCCGCCGTCCTCCAGGTCGTCGCGGGCGACGCCGGTGATCGTGGCGTAGTTGAGGTCCATCGTGACCACGGACTCGCCGACCCGGCGCGGCTCGTCGCGGTCCAGGGCCTCGGGCTTGCCGGTGTCGATCTGGCAGAAGTCGCAGCGCCGCGTGCACTGGTCGCCGCCGATGAGGAAGGTCGCCTCGCGGTCCTCCCAGCACTCGTAGATGTTGGGGCAGCCGGCTTCCTGGCAGACCGTGTGCAGACCCTCGCTCTTCACGAGGGCCTGCATCTTCGTGTACTCGGGACCCATTTTCGCCCGGGTCTTGATCCACTCGGGCTTGCGCTCGATGGGGGTCTGGGCGTTCCGGACCTCCAGGCGCAGCATCTTGCGTCCGTCGGGTGCGACTGCGGACACGATGGGCTCCCTAGCGATTGATTCCTCGGCGTGACCCAGGGTACGCCCGTTGATTTGGTGGCTCTGTGTTGGTGCTGGCCCGCCCGGGGGGGCCCCCCCCCCCCCCCCCCAACGCCCCCCCAGGGCCCCCGGCGCCCAAAACCCCCCGGGCGGCGAAATAAAGCCCCCCCCCCAAAAGGAAACCCCCC
>NZ_JBHXME010000242.1:0-12227 GCF_042721125.1 Streptomyces sp. NPDC058469 | reverse complement strand
CCGGTGTAGGTCTTGGGGCATTGGTTTTTGTGGGGTGTTTTTTGGGGGGGGGGGGGCCGTCGGGTGTTTTCGTCCCCGCCACCCCTGCGGCTCTACTTCACCAGCGCGGCGGCACTCCGGTACGCCGCGGCAGTGGCCTCCCGTACCGGCAGCGCACGATGCGCGTCGGAGAGGATCTCCACGCCCCAGGGACCGCGGAAGCCCGCCGTACGCAGCGCGGCGATGATCCCCGGCAGGTCGAACGAGCCCTCCCCGCACAGGCGCCGGCGATGCACGGTGTCCTCGAAGAGCGTGCCGACGACCTGATTGTCGGCGTCGTTGAGCTCCACGCCCACGATCCGCGACCCGGGTACGTCCGCCAGCTCGGCGGGCGGAGTGTGGGCGCGCTCGACGTGCCAGACGTCGATGATGAGGCCGCCCGCCGGATGACCGGCGGCCTCGACGAGCCGCAGTCCCTCGTGCACGGTCTTGAGGTTGGACCAGGGCAACGGCTCGACCCCGAGCCGGGCGCCCACCCCGTCGGCCTGCGCCGCCAGCACGGCGAACTCCTTGGCCCAGACGTCGAGTTCCCAGGGCTCGTCCGCCACATCGGGGCCGATCTTGAGGGTGCGGGCACCGAGCGCCTCGATGGCCCTCAGCATGCCGGCCCGGACCGCGTCCGACGCGGCCCGCCGGGGTCCGTCCGCCCACCAGTCGCTCAGCAGCTCCAACTCGACGTGACCGATCCCGTTGTCCTCGAAAAGAGACCGGATCCCGGCGATCCCGTACGCGCGCTCGGCCTCCACCAGGTCCGCGTACAGCAGCCCGAAGGCGGTGAATCCGGCGTCCCGCGCCGCTTCCACCCGCTCCCGCAGATTCAGCGGACTGCGCTGGTCCTCCTCATCAGGAGCGGCGTCACCCGCCGTGGTCCAACACGTGGCCAGAAATTCGTCAGCGGTCACTTCTGATCCCCGGATTCCTCGTAGCCGCAGCAGCCATCACACATCAGACGTCAGGCGCGTATACGACTACGCGACGCCGCGCAGCACGGAGCGCAGATACTCGGCGCTGGCCCACACGTCCTCGACCGGCCCCTTCGTGCTGGGCTCCCCGGTGAGGATGGTGTCCTGTTCGAGGACGTACCAGCCGTCGTAGCCACGCGCGCTGAGGTGGGTGACGATGGCCTGCACGTCCACGTCGCCCGCGCCCAGCGGACGGTACATGCCCTTGCCGACGGCGTCGGTGTAACTGAGCTGTCCGTCCTGGACCTTGGCGGCGAGGGAGGCGTCCACGTCCTTCATGTGGGTGTGGGCGATGCGCTCGGGCGCCTGGCGGGTGAGCTCGGCCGGGTCGGTGCCGCCGATGAGCAGGTGCCCGGTGTCGAGGCAGAGCGAGATCGCCGAGTGCTCCAGGACACGCCGCACCTCGTCACCGTTCTCGATCATCGTCCCGACGTGCGGGTGCAGCACGGCACGCACACCGCGTTCGGCCGCCAGCGCAGCCAGCCGGTCCAGGTTGGACAGCAGCAACTTCCAGCCGTCGGCGTCCAGTTCGGGCCGGGAATCGTAGCCGTCCTGGCCGGTGACGGCCGACAGGACGAGCACCTCCGCCTTCGAGGCCGCGTAGCCCTGAAGGAGCTGCTCGGCCTCGGGCAGCGGGTCGTGTCCGGGCACGTGCAGCAGCAACGGGGTGAAACCGCCGACCGCGTGCAGATCGTGGTCGGCGAGCGTGCGGGCCATGGCGTCCGGCTCGCCGGGCAGGAAGCCCTCGGGACCGAACTCGGTGGCGGCCAGCCCCACCTCGCGCATCTCGTTCAGCACCCGCTCGGGCGTCAACTGGTAACCCCAGCCGGGCACTTCACACACACCCCACGAAATGGGAGCACCGGCGATCCTGTTCAGGGAGGACGTGGTCATGCTGTGGCCTTTCCGGGCTTCCAGTGGGGGTTGGCGACCGCGGCCGGCGGCCGCCCCGCGAGGACGTACGCGACACGGCGGGCGGCGTCGCCGAGAGTCAAGGTCAAGGTCATCGCCCGGCGCGTCATACCCATCGGATGCCGTCGGCTTCCGATGAGCAGTCCCGCAGGCGCCATTGCCTTCTCCCTCCAGAAACCGTCAAGGCCGATGCATCACTGATCGGCCGACGGCCAGGCCGTTCACATGGGCGCAACGCTAGAGGGAGTGCGGGGCAATGTTGAAGGGGTGGAATCCATCATTATCCCTTCATTGCATACATCTTTTTTCCCTCATCTGTGCCGCCGGTACATTCGCCCGGGATTGCGGACCGTGCACGCTGTCGTCACGTCGGCGGATACCGTCACGTCCACGGTGAAGGGGGTTCGGGCTCGTGACAGATCGCATGGTTCCGTCTCGCGTGGTGGCCGCGGAGCGCATCGCCGCCGAGCTGGGCTTCGAGCTGAGCTGCATCCCCGAGGTGGGCAGGTTGCTCAAGGTGGCCGCGGCCTCGAAACCCCACGGAGTCGTCGCGGAGAGCGGCACCGGCTCGGGTGTGGGTACCGCCTGGCTGCACAGTGGACTCGGCGCCGGTGCCCGTCTGGTCACCGTAGAACGGGATGAGGGGTTGGCCCGTCGGGCGGCCGGTGTCTTCGCGGACGACGATCGCGTCGACGTTCTCACCGGAGACTGGCGGCTGCTTGAGCGGCATGCCCCCTTCGACGTCTTCTTCTGCGACGGCGGCGGCAAACGCGACGACCCCGAACGAGTCGTCTCGCTGCTCGCCCCCGGTGGCCTCCTCGTCCTGGACGACTTCACCCCGTCGCCCCACTGGCCGCCACGGTTCGGTGACGAAGTGGACGAGCTGCGCCTGTTCTACCTGACCCATCCGGCTCTCGACGCCACCGAAGTACTCGCAACACCCGCCAGTTCGGCGGTCGTTGCCGCTCGCCACCGCTGACCGACGTCACGGTTGACGGGCCGACGGTCAGTGGGGCGCTTGCTTCAGGAACAGCGCCAGTCCGGTCAGGAGCCGGTCGACGTCCTCGACGCCGGTGTAGGGCGCGAGGCCGATACGCAGGCCGCCGGAGTCGCCCAGGCCGAGCCGCCGGGAGGCTTCGATGGCGTAGAAGGAGCCGGAGGGCGCGTATACGTCGCGTTCCGCCAGGAAGCGGGAGGCGTCCTGCGTGCCATGTGCGCCGAAGGCTTCGTCCAGGGTCAGGAGCACAGTGGGCGTGCGATCGGCCGCCTTCGAGTGGACGGTGATCCCGTCCAGGGCGGCGAGCCCCTGGTCGATGCGCGTACGCAGGGTTTCCTCGTGCTGGTGGAGCGCCGCGAGACTCGCTGTCAGGCGCTCGCGGCGGCTGCCGGTGGCGTCCGTGTCGAGGCCGGCGAGGACATCGACCGCGGCGCTCGTGCCGGCGAGCAACTCGTAGGGCAGGGTGCCGAGTTCGAAGCGTTCCGGAACCGCGTCGGAGGACGGGAGGAGCTTGTCCGGCCGCAGGGTGTCCAGCAGTTCGGGCCGGGCGGCGAGGACGCCGTGGTGCGGGCCGAGGAACTTGTACGGGGAACACACGAAGAAGTCCGCGCCGAGTCGGTCGATGTCGACCAGGGCGTGCGCGGTGTAGTGGACGCCGTCGACGTACACCAGGGCGCCCACCTCGTGAGCGAGCCGGGACATCTCGGTGATCGCCGGTCGGGTGCCGATCAGGTTGGAGGCGGCGGTGACGGCGACCAGCCGGGTGCGGTCGGACAGGGCGGCGCGGAGGTGGTCGAGGGTCAGTTCGCCGGTCGCGGGGTCGAAGTCCGCCCAGCGGACGGTGACCCCGGCCCGCTCGGCGGCCTGGATCCAGGGGCGGACGTTGGCATCGTGGTCGAGACGGGTGACGACGACCTCGTCTCCGGGCGACCAGGTCGCGGCGAGGGTGCGGGAGAAGTCGTAGGTGAGCTGCGTGGCGCTACGGCCGAAGACGATCCCCGAGGGCTGCGCCCCGAGGAGGTCGGCCATGGCCTCGCGGGCCCGGGTGACGATGGCGTCGGCGTTGCGCTCCCCCGCGGTCACCTGGCCACGGTTCGAGAGGGGGTTCGCCAGCGCCTGGGTGATGGCCCCGATGACCGGTAGCGGGGTCTGGGTTCCGCCGGGACCGTCGAAGTGTGCGGGCCCGCCGCCCAGGGCGGGGAAGAGGGCGCGCAGGGCGGTGATGTCGTAGGCCACGGAAGTGAGCTCCTGTCGATGCCGTGTGCGGGCGGGTACGGGCCTCCGGGACCCGGGTGTCCACGACGATCATCGGACATCGAGGGGGTCGGGGCAGGGGGCGGGGGCTGGGTGTCCCGCCCGCCATACGCCCTCACGATCCCGCGTGTGTCACGTCCACGTACGCACGTACGTACTTCTCCCCATACCACCACGGCCACGGCGCCGGGCAGACTTCACAGCGTTCCGGCAGCGCCTGCGACCGTATGGATCAAGGGAGTTGACGGTACGGATCCGCCTGCGCGGGGGACAGGCGGATTTCGGCCGTCCCGGGTCAGGAACCCGGGACGGGAAACAGCAGGCAGCTGCTCGTGGCGTGCGCGAGCAGCCGGTCCTTCTCGTCGAACAGCTCGGCCTGGGCGAGCGCGGTACGCCGTCCGCCGTTCAACACAGTCCCTACGGCGCGGATCCGGCCGGTGTCGGCCGTGACCGGGCGCAGGAACTTCACGGTCAGGTCGAGCGACGTGTATCCCATGCCCTGCGGCAGCGTGGACTGCACCGCGCAGCCGGCCGCGGAGTCGAGCAGGGTGGCGTAGACCCCGCCGTGCACGCTGCCGATGGGGTTGTAGTGCTCCTCCCCCGGTATCAGGGAGAACACCGCGCGCCCGTGTTCCACCTCGTCGAGGGTGAAGTTCAGGGTGGCCCCGATGGGCGGTGCGGGCAGGCGTCCGCCGATCAGCTCCCGCAGGAATTCCAGACCCGTGGCCTGTCCTACGGCGGCTGCCGAGACCCCCGGGTCCTCCCACTCGTACGTGCGTGACCGACCCATATCGCGCTACCTCCCCAGCTGGCTTCCTGAAGAGAAGCTAGATCCGCCTGCAGCTGACTGTCAATGACAGAGCCAGGTGGCTAGGCTGGCGGCATGGAATGGCTCGACGTGAGCACGGAGAACTGCCCGGTCCAGAGCACGCTCGATCTCGTGGGCGAGAAGTGGACCCTGCTGATCCTGCGGGACGCGTTCATCAGGGTCCGCCGTTTCGACGACTTCCGGCGTCATATCGGGCTCTCGGACGCGGTGCTCGCCGACCGGCTCCGCAAGCTGGTCGCGGCCGGCATCCTGACGACCGTGCCCTACCAGCAGGCGGGGAGCCGGACCCGGCACGAGTACCGGCTGACGAGCAAGGGCCGCGATCTGTGGCCGGTTCTCATGGCCCTGCGGCAGTGGGGCGAGACGTACGCCGCCGACCCCGAGGGGCCGGTTCTCGACGTTCGGCACACCGGGTGCGACGCGCCGGTCCGGGTGGTGGTGGAGTGCGACGGGCCGCACGGCGCGCTGAAGCCGACCGAGGTCACGGCCGTTCCCGGACCCGGGGCCCGGCCCGTACGCAGCCTGCTACCGGAGTGAGCGCACGACCGATCCGGCTCGGTCCGCGGCACTGACGGTGAGCGAGGTGCCGTTGCCGCGGTGGACGGTGGCGGTGGGGAACAGCGGTGCGGTGCGCACGAGTTGGGCAGTGCCGGGGATCTCGGGGTACAGGCCCAGGCTCGCCCACACCGCCCAGGACGACATGGCGCCGAGGTCGTCGTTGCCGACGAGTCCGCCGGGGGCGTCCGTGAACAGCGTGGACAGGGCGCGGTGGACGACGGCCCCGGCGCGGTCGGCGTGGCCGACGTGGGCGTACGCCCAAGGAGTGCCGAACGAAGGTTCGTTGCCGAGGTAGGCGTAGGGCTGATCGGCGCCGGCGTTGAGGCTGCTGAAGAAGGTGTCGAGGCGCGTGGTGACGGCGGCGTCGCCGCCCATCGCGGTGAAGAGGCCGGGCAGGTCCTGCGGAACCATCCAGGTGTACTGGGCCGCGTTGCCCTCCACGTACTCCGTCTTCTGGGCCGGGGTGAAGGCCGGCCAGGTGCCGTCGGCGGCGCGGGGCTGGATGTAGCCGGTGGCGGGGTTGAAGAGGTTGCGCCAGTTTCCGGAGGCACGCAGCAGGGTGGCGTACGCGGTCAAGTCGCCGAGTCGGTGGGCGAGTTGGGCGAGCGCGTAGTCGGCGACGGCGTATTCGAGGGTGGTGGAGACCGAGCCCCAGACGCCCTTGGTGCCGGCGGGGACGTAGCCGAGGCTGTCGTACTGCTCGTGTCCGGGGCGCTGGCGGTTGTCCTGGCGGTCCGCGAGGGCCGTGCGCAGCAGGGTGGCGGCGTCGAAGTCGGTGCCCCCGAAGGCGTGGATCGTGGACGCGATGGCGGGCAGCGGGTCGCCGACCATGACGCCGCTGCCGCCGTTCGCGAGGGTCCAGCGGTCGAAGTAGCCTGCCTGGAGGCCCTGGTCGAGGACGGACTGCGCGATGTCGGAGGCCTCGCGCGGGGCGAGCAGGGCCAGCAGCTGGACCTGGCAGCGGTAGACGTCCCAGCCGGAGAAGTCGGCGTACTGGACGTGCCCGGCGCGGGTGCGGTGGACGAGCCCGTCCATGCCGGTGTAGCGGCCGTCGGAGTCGCTGAAGACGCTGGGGTGCAGCAGGGCGTGGTAGAGGGCGGTGTAGAAGACACGGCGCTGCTCGTCCGTGCCGCCGTCGACGGTGATGCGGTTGAGCCACTGGTTCCAGTCGTCGCGCACGGCCTGCTGGATGGTGTCGTACGGCCGCGCTTCCTGCTCGGTGAGTGCGTTGCGGCGGGCGCCCTCGACGTCGACGAAGGAGACGCCGACCCGGGCGGTCACCGTGCGCACGCCGGGGGCGAAGGTGACCATGGCCGCGCCCGCCCTGCCGTCGGGGTGGGTGGCCTGGGCGAAGGGCTGGTCGAAGGTGGCGTGGAAGTAGAGCCGGTAGCGGTTCTTGGACTTGCAGAAGGCGCCGCTGTCGCTGTAGCCGGAGAGCGTGTTGGTTCCGATGTCGACCGATCCGGTCGCCGCCGTGAACGCCTTGGCCGCGTCGATGCTCACGGCGGCGGGGCGGGCGTCGCTCGCCGGGTAGGTGAAGCGGGCGATGCCCGAGCGCTGGGTGGTGGTCAGGTCGGTGCCGATGCCGTTGTCGAAGGTGACGTGGTAACTGCCGGGCGCCGCCTGCTCGTTGGCGTGCGAGAACGTGGCGTACGCCGGCGGTACGGCCTCCTGCGTGGGCATGAAGGGGACGTTGCCGTAGGCCGCGCAGCCCGCTCCGGAGATGTGCGCGAGGCTGAAGCCGCGGATGCGGTTGTCGCCGTAGGAGTAGCCGCCGTGCTGGTACGTCACCGTGTCGGGGCTCCACTGCATCCCGCCGAGCGGTGCCGAGGCACCCGGGAACGTGTTGCCCGCGCCGCCGCCGTGGCCGAAGTCGGGGCCGCCGGGGGCGGTGCCGACGAACGGGTTGACGTACCGTGCGAGGTCGTCGGCGGCCCGGGGCCGGGACGTCCCGTCCGCCCGGACCGGGGCGGCGGCCGCTCCGGACGCCACGAGCACCGAGGCCGCCAGCACGGCCCGAAGCAGGGGAAGTCGCACGACGTTTCTCCAGCCAGACAGGGAACCCGCCGCCCGCTCGGCGCCGGACCGCGAGTGTCCCCAACACGGCCCCACCTGCCGTGCCGCCACACCGCCCGGGTGCGAGGACCAGCCGGTCGGGTCATCACTCCGCCGCTTCTCGCCGTCACGGACGGGGTGTGAAATGGACGTGATGCGGGCGATGCGCGGGCAGCGCGGCGTCTGGAAGCATGGGGGCTTTACACGGCGGGGGTGGCTGGTGCGACGGGTTCGGCTGATGCGCGGAGTGATGGGTGCGGCGCTGTTCGGCGTGACGGCGGTCGGCTGTTCGGGCTCTGGGGGCGCGCAGTCCGGCGAAACGGGGCATACGACCGCTTCCCCGCAGCGCTCGGCGTCGACCTCCGCCGTGACGCAGAGCTCCGGCGGCGGCCAGGACCCGTGGCGTGCCTGGACCAGAGACCTCTCCGGCTCGGAGGGGGTGCAGGTCTGCGGTGCCACGGCCCACCAGGTCGTATGCGCCACCGGTGCGGACGGTTTCGTCGGGCGGTCCCGGACCGACGGCGCGGTCAGCTGGACCGTACCCGCCGTCGGCAGCGGCAAGAACCTCGGACTCGTCGTGGACAAGGCCGACGAACGCGCGGTGACCAGCGGCGGTCGCACACTGCGCGCCGCGAACCTGCGGACCGGCAAGACGGCTTGGTCCCTCGGACTGCCCGTCGACCGCGTGTACGCCGGGTTCGTGGCGGCGGGCGGAATCGTCTACGCGCTCGACACGTGGAGCAGCTTCACCCGCGAGGCGAACGTCGCGCTCGGCGCCTACCGGGCGTCCGACGGTAAGACGCTGTGGCACAGGACCGTCGACGCCGACCGCTATGAAAGCCCGGCCGCGTTCGACGGGCGTGTCTACACGACCGACTCCTCGAAGGTCACGGCGCGCGACGGCCGTACCGGCGACGCGCTCGCGACCACTCCCTCGGGCACCAAGTGCCCGCACCTCATCGCCGGCGGACACTACCTCGCGTGCTCGGGCATCCCGTACACGACCGAGGACACCTTTCCGCCCCTCCAGCGGCTCGACCCGGGCGACCTCCGACCACTCGCCACCGCTGAGGACAGCGACCAGAAGCCCGAACGCAGTCTGATCTCGGCCGACGGTGTGCTGATGCTCTTCGAGGTCAGTCCGGAGGATTCCAGCGTCGGGTACTGGACCGCCTACGACCTCAACCACCCGAGGAAACTGTGGAGTTACTACACGACCTCGGAAGAAGCCGGTCTGGTCGGCGGGCGGTTCGTGACCTTCACCCCCCGCAACGACCCCGCCACCCGGGGGCACATGATCACCATCGACCTGCATGCCGGACCGCACGCGAAAGGAGATGCCGCACCGCGCATGTCACCGGCCTACCCGGAGACCGTGGGCAGCGCGTACCCGGCGCTCGTCCTGCCGGGAGGCGACCCGGACCACGTCGTCATCGAAACGATGGTCCATCACATCCTGCGGTCGCTGCCGCTGCCCTAGGACCAGAAGCAAGATGAAACGGTGGCACGGTGATTCATGACGATGAGGCGGGGGCCGTCCGGCCGTTGACGCCGGCTTGGGTGAGCCGGCATCTGGAGGTCGGCTAGCGGGTCGTCGGAACCGAGGCGCTGCACGGCGGCATCACCGCCGAGATGCGGCGGCTGACCGTCGACACGCGGGACGGAGGCACCCGTGACCTGGTGCTGCGGACCTTCGTCGACCCGTTCTTCGTGGAACACGCCGAGGACATGCTGAACCGCGAGGCCGACGCCCTCGCCCTGCTCACGGGTACCGACGTGTCGGCACCCGGACCGGTCGCGGTGGATCCGACCGCCGCACACTGCAAGTACCCCTCACTCCTCATGACACATCTGCCCGGCCGGACGGTCCTCACCGACGAGGGACTGGACGCACTTGTCCCCCTGCCGGCCCGGCAACTCGTGGCGATCCACGCGCTGCGCCCCGCCGACCGGCCCCACGACGGCTCTACGCCGATCACTGGGCCCGGAGCCGACGCCGAAGCTCGTCAACTGCGCCTCGAGGTCCGGCCCGCAGGACTCCCCACCGCCCACCCCGTCGTCCGCGACCCGCACGCCGCCGTCGGACATGAGCGTGACGTCGACGGAGCCGGCGCGGCCGGCCAGGACCTCGTTCACGGCCCGGTCGACGGCGCCCAACACGAGGTGGTACAGCCCGCGTTGGCCGGTCGAGCCGACGTACATCCCGGGCCGCTTCCGAACGGCTTCCCACCCCTTCAGCACTGTGATGTGGGCAGCGTCGTACTGCATGCCTTCCGCGCTCACGAAGAGCCCTCCCATGGCGTTCGGCAGATGACCCCAGCCTAGGCGGAATCACGTAAAACACCAGGTCAGAGCAGTTTTGGCGCGGCCGCAAACGGGCGAGTGAGGGCGTGCCGGGGAGCGGGCGGCCGGCTGTCGCACACCGCACCCGAAACGTGCAGGAGGGCCGACCGAAGCCGCGCACGACCCCGTTGCGGGCGTCCCTGGGGGCCTCAATTCCGGTACTCGGCAGGCCAGATGCCGGGTACGGCTGGAGTGGTGTTCAGCCGCCCTGTGCCGGGGCCTGCAGCTTCACGATGTCCTTGAGGAGCGGTCGGCAGCGGGAGAAGTCGTCGCGTGCCACCGTGTGCCGGCGCCCCGCGGCGGTGATGGCGTACATGGGGAGGATCGGGTTCCTGGACAGCCGTCGGACCTCGGTGACGTCGCGCCAGGCGCAGACCGTTTCGCTGCCCACGCCGTAGGTCTCGACCATGCCGCCCTCGAAGTGGACGATGCCGCCCTGGGCGTTGCGCCACAGGGCGCGGGCACCGAGCAATGTGCTGACGAGTACCGCCAGGCAGATGGCGACGCCCGCGTACGTCTTGCCGGACACGCCGTCGTCGCGGGCGTCGAGCACGATGACGGGCACCAGGACGGCCACGAACGCACAGCCCGACACGGCGACGAGCCACGCGCCGAACCGGGAGCAGTCGTAGACGGCCCTCAACTCACCGAGCCCGGCCTCCCCGGCGGCACGCACCGCGCCGTCGCGCGTCTCCCGGCTCATCCTCGACATCGCGCCCCCGCCAACCGGAATGAACATCAGTCCGTTTTCAACGATACGGGGCACAGCCCTGCAGGTCAGCTCACGGGGTGGCCCGGGGTGATGTCGAGCGCGTCGTTCAGCGACAGCAGCGTGGTGCGGCCATCCTCTCCGTTCTCCACCACCTCCGGGGTCAGAAGGAACCCGACGTGGTCGCCGCCGTCGATCCGATCCTCCACGTGACCGACGAACCAGGCCGGGGCCTCGTCGAGGACGGGAGACCCGCCCGGCCCCGGGTGCCACGGGACATCGGCGAACTTGTCGGTACGGTCACCGGTCTCGCCCCCGAAGAGCCGGGCCAACCGGTCCTGGTCACGGCGGAGCAGATGGACCGTGAGCCGCTCGGCGTGCTCGGCCACTCGGAACGTCCGGTTGGCCCTGGACAGCCAGACCACGAACCGGGCGGGCCGGATCGAACACTGCGAGCCGAACCCGACCAGGCAGCCGGCCCGCTCACCGGCGGCCTCGGCGGTGACGACGTACATCGGAGGGTCGAGCAGATCGGTGAACGGGTCGAGATCGGTCATGGCGCTCCCTGTGTGTCCTGGTCCTCGTGCCCGGGACGTCGTTGTCGCCCGCCTTTCACCGGTCGGCGAAGACACTCGTGTCGAGGTGTTCCAGAAGATCGGCGGGGTCCCCGTACACGGCGTGGGCGCCGGCCGCTTCCAGATCCGCGCGGGGGATCCCGCCGGACAGCACCGCCACCGGGACCACTCCGTCCCGCACGGCGGCCTTCATGTCCCAGACCGTGTCGCCGACGAACACAGCTCGTTCGCTCGCAACGCCCGCGAGTTCCCTGGCCCGTTGGACGGGGTCGGGGGCCGGTTTGCCCTCGGCGACGTCGTCCGCGCTCGCCGCCCCGAGGATGACGTCGTCCGCGTCGATCGCACGGCGCAGCGCGGAGAGTTCCGCGCCGCTCGCCGAGGTCGCCAGGACGATCGTCCAGCCCCGCCCGGCCAGGGTGCGCAGCAGGTCGCCCGCGGAGTCCAGCGCCGGCAGCCGCTCGAAGTACGTGGCGTAGAGGGCGTGGTGGGCCGCGACGAACTGCTCGTCGTCCCCGGGGTCGCGGTCCTTGCCGAGCAGGTGCTCGATCAGGTCGTCGCTGCCGAGACCCACGGCCCGGTGGATCTCCCGCATGGGAACGCGGTGACCGCCCTGCCGAAACGCCTCCCACCAGGTCACGACGTGCAGGTGATTGGTGTCGACGAGGGTTCCGTCGACGTCGAAGATCGCGGCGCGTTTCGTGGTCATCCCGGCGTCCTCTCCCACTCACAGTTCACGCAGGGCGGGCAGCAGCTTCTGTTCGGCCCATTCCAGGTACGGCTCCTGGTGCTCGCCGCCGATCTGGACGAGCGCGACCTCGGTGAACCCCGCGTCCACGTAAGGCCGTACAGCCTCGACGACCGCCTCCACATCGTCGCCGCACGGAATCGACTCAGCGACATCCTCGGGCCGTACGAACTGGGTGGCACCCGCGAACGCGGCAGGGCCGGGGAGTTCGGAGTTGACCGGCCAGCCGCCGCCGAACCAGCGGAACTG
>NZ_JBHXME010000241.1:0-12238 GCF_042721125.1 Streptomyces sp. NPDC058469 | reverse complement strand
TCGTGCGGGGGTCCAGGAGGGTGAGGGCGGTGACGAGGCCGTCAGCGAGGGCGTCGACGGCCTCCTGCCAGACGGACCGGGCCCGGGGGTCGCCGGAGTCGACGGCTTTGGCGCAGTCGGCCGCGTCCGCGTCCGGGTCGCCGGAAGCGGTGGCCCACGCCTCGGTCACCGCCGCCGCGGACGCGTACCGCTCCAGGCAGCCGACCTGGCCGCAGGGACACGGGGTCCCGCCCGGTCGTACGACGACATGGCCGATCTCGCCCGCGAAGCCGTGCGCGCCCGCCTCCACCCGGCCGTCGATGCCGATCGCGCCCGCTATACCGGTGCCCAGCGGCACGAACAGGAAGCGGTCGGCGCCCTTGCCCGCGCCGATGCGGCCCTCGGCGAGACCGCCGGTGCGCACGTCGTGGCCGAGGGCGACCGGGACGCCGCCGAGACGGGCGGCGAGCAGGTCGCGCAGGGGTACGTCGCGCCAGCCGAGGTTGGCCGAGTACGCGGCGATGCCCCGCTCGGCGTCGACGATGCCGGGGACGGCGACGCCGGCGGCGGACGCGGGCTCGCCGTAGTGCTCCTCGCCGTACGCGCGCAGCTCGGCGGCGAAGCCGAGGATGTGCTCGACGACCGCGTCCGGTCCGCGCTCGCGCCCGGTCGCCCGGCGGGCCCGGTGCAGCAACTCGCCGCCCGTGCCTACGAGGGCGGCCTTCATCCCGGTGCCGCCCACGTCGAGGGCGATGACATGTCTCACGGGGGACAGTGTGGCCCGTCTACCCGCGAGAGGTCTAGTCCACTCACGTGGTGTAGACCTTATGGGTTCGCAGAGCGAACGTCACGACAGCAAAGGTTGGGGATTCAGCGGTGCAGCGGCGTAGGACAGGAATGATCGCGGTGGTGTCCGCACTGGGCATGACGGCGGTTCTCGGCGGCTGCGGCCTCGGCGGAGGCTCCGGTGATGTCACCCTGAGACTCGTCGCCGCGGACTACGGCGACTCCGCGTCCAACAGTTCGCAGAAATACTGGGACGCCCTCGTCAAGGCGTACGAGGCGAAGCACGCGAACGTCAAGGTCGAGGTCAGCGTCTACTCCTGGAACGACGTCGACCGCAAGGTCAAGGAGATGGTCGCCGCCGGCAAGGCGCCCGACATGGCGCAGATCGGCGCGTACGCGGACTACGCGGACGCGGGCAAGCTGTACTCCACCGCCGACCTGCTCTCCATCCCCGTAGAAGCCGATTTTCTGGAGCCGCTGCTGGACGCGGGGCAGGTGAACCACATCCAGTACGGCATGCCGTTCGCCGCGTCTACGCGCGTCCTCTTCTACAACAAGACCCTCTTCACCGAGGCCGGCCTGACCCCGCCGAAGGACTGGAGCGAGCTGGCCGCCGACGCGGAGGCGCTGAAGGAGCGGGGCGTGAAGTACCCGTTCGCGCTGCCGCTCGGTTCCGAGGAGGCGCAGGCCGAGACGATGCAGTGGCTGCTCGGCGGGGGCGGTGGCTACACCGACGACATCGGCACGTACACCCTCGACTCCACGCAGAACATCTCCACCTTCACCTGGCTGCGCGACGACCTTGTCGCCAAGGGCCTGACCGGGCCCGTGGCGCCGGCCAAGCTCAACCGCGCGGACGCGTTCGCCGCCTTCGCCAACGGTGACGTAGGCATGCTCAACGGGCACCCGACCCTCATGCAGCAGGCCGCCAAGAAGGGCGTCAAGTTCGGCACGGTCGCGATGCCGGGGCGTACCGGCAAGGCCAAGACCACGATGGGCGTCGCCGACTGGATGGCCGCGTTCAAGCAGAACGGTCACCGCGAGCAGATCGGCGACTTCCTCGACTTCGTCTACAGCGAGAAGAACGTCCTCGCCTTCTCCCGCGAGTACGACCTCCTGCCGGTGACCAACTCCGCGTCCGAGGCGATGCAGGCATCGAAGCAGGACCAGGCTCTACGGCCCTTCCTGGAGGAACTCCCGCTGTCCACGCTCTACCCGGTCGGCAACACCTCCTGGTCCACGGTCAGCGCCGACATAAAGAAGCGGATAGGCCAGGCGGTGGCCGCGAACGGCAGCCCGGCTGCGGTGCTGGGGCAGTTGCAGGCGTCGGCTTCGTTGGCGGAGAGCGGCAAGTAACGGCGGCAGCGGCGGGGAGTGGGCGGAGCCGGGGCCGTTGTCAGTGGCGGGGGTTACGGTGCAGGGCATGGACAAGGACCGGCCCTCGCGGCTTCCCTCACTGAACCGGAGGGAACAGGACATCCTCGCGTTGGAGCGCCGCGGCTTCCCGGGCCCCGGCGTGAAGGAACGCGCGATCCGCGAGGAACTGGGCCTGGCCCCCGTGCGCTACTACCAGCTGCTCAACGCCCTGCTGGACGACGAGCGGGCCCTGGCCCACGACCCGGTGACGGTGAACAGGCTGAGACGGGTCCGTGACACGCGGCGCTCGGAGAGGTGAGGAGAGGTGTGGGTCCCGGCCGTGCGGCGGTGAGCGAGGGGTAGGACCGCCCCCACCCGGATAGGGTCGTTGACATGGGCAGCCCTCAGGACTCCACCGATCCCCTGCACGCACTGCCGACCCCCGTCACCCGTGCCGGGCGCGAAGGCCTTGAGGCGATCCTCGCCAAGCCCGCCGCCGCGGTGATCGGACTCGACTTCGACGGCACGCTCGCACCGATCGTGCCGGACCCCGAGCAGGCCCGCGCGCATCCGGGCGCGGTGCCGGCGCTGGCCGCACTCGCCCCGAAGGTGGCGTCCGTGGCCGTGATCACCGGCCGCCCGGCCGGCGTGGCGGTCCGCAACGGCGGCTTCGCGGGCGTCCCGGCCCTGGCACACCTGGTCGTCCTCGGTCACTACGGCACGGAACGCTGGGACGCGGTGAGCAGCACGGTCAGCGCGCCCGCCCCGCATCCCGGGGTCGCGGCGGTCCGCGCCGAACTCCCGGGCTTCCTCGACCGGATCGGCGCCTGGCAGGGCACGTGGATCGAGGAGAAGGGCCGCGCGCTCGCGGTCCACACCCGCCGAGCCGAGGACCCCCAGGCCGCCTTCGAGGCCCTACGAGCCCCCCTCACCGAGCTCGCCACCCGCCACGGCCTGATCGTCGAACCCGGCCGCATGGTCCTGGAGCTGCGCCCACCCGGCATGGACAAGGGCGTAGCCCTCCTCGACTACCTCCGCGAGACCGGCGCCGAGTCGGTCCTCTACGCGGGCGACGACCTCGGCGACCTCCCCGCCTTCGCGGCCGTGGAAAAACTCCGCTCGGACGGCGTCCCCGGGTTGCTGGTCTGCAGCGGCAGCGACGAGGTCACGGAGTTGCGGGAACGGGCCGACCTGGTGGTGGACGGCCCGGCGGGGGTCGTAGGACTGCTGTCGGCGCTCGCGGCTCAACTGGGGTGATTCGAGGCCGGGGTGGGGGCCTAGACCTGCTACTGGCCTCTCCGGAGGCTGGGGTCCTTTCTAACCAGTCATGAACCACCACAGTGGTTAGGAACGGCCCCAGCTTCCAGCGACCCCCACGGCCGCTCTGCCGCTCCCCCGACGCGCCCCGCCCCGGCCCCGCTCAACTCGTCCGATCGCGCAGCGCGTTCAGCTGTTCCAGGAACCACTGGGCCGGAGGCAGGGCCGTAGCCGCCGCCGTCAACCTCTTTGTCCGCTCGGCCCGTTCCCCGGCCGGCATGGTCAACGCCTCGTGGAGCGCGCCGGCTGTGGCGATCACGTCGTACGGGTTGACCGGGATCGCGTCCTCGCCCAACTCCTCGTAGGCGCCCGCCTCCCGGGAGAGGACCAGGACGCAGCCCTCGTCGGAGACGACCGGGACCTCCTTGGCGACGAGGTTCATGCCGTCGCGGATGGGGTTGACGAGGGCCACGTCGGCGAGGCGGTACGCGGCCAGGGAGCGGGCGAAGTCGTCCTTGACGTGCAGGACGACCGGGGTCCAACCCGCCGTCCCGTACTGGGAGTTGATCTCGTCGGCGACCCGCTGCACCTCGGCCGTGTAGTCGCGGTAGACGGCGAGGTCCTGCCGGGAGGGGTAGGCGAACGCCACGTGGACGACCTGCTCCAGCAACTCCGGGTGGTCGTCGAGGAGTTGGCGGTACGCCAGCAGTCCGCGCACGATGTTCTTGGACAGTTCGGTGCGGTCGACGCGGACGATGGTCCTGCGGCCCGCGCCGATCTCCTCGCGCAGTGCGACGATGCGCTCCTCCACGTCCGGCTCGTGCGAGCGGGCGCGCAGGAAGTCGGCGTCGGCGCCGAGGCCGTGGACGCCGATCCGCGTGTCACCCGGGCCCCCGGCGAACTCCGTACAACAGGCCGTGAACGCGTCCGCCCAGCGGTGGGTGAGGAAGCCGAGCCGGTCCGCGCCGAGCATGCCCGTCAGCAGCTGCTCCCGGATGTCGTCCGGCAGCATCCGGAAGTAGTCCGCCGGTGCCCACGGCGTGTGCGAGAAGTGGCCGATCCGCAGATCCGGCCTCAACTCCCGCAGCATCCCCGGCACCAGGCACAGGTGGTAGTCCTGCACGATCGCGACCGCGCCCTCCGCCGCCTCCTGTGCCAGCGCCTCCGCGAACGCCCGGTTGTACGTCTCGTACGACGCCCACTGGCGCCGGAACTCCGCGTCGAAGACCGGCTCCAGCGGGGTCTGGTACAGCATGTGGTGGACGAACCACAGCACGGAGTTGGCGATGCCGTTGTACGCGTCGGCGTGTACATCGGCCGGGATGTCCAGCATCCGTACGCCGTCCTCGCCGACCCCGCGCCGTACGGCCTCGCGGTCGCCGTCGGACAGCGCCGAGCACACCCACAGCGCACCCGCGTCCGGGCCGATCGCCGACAGCCCGGACACCAGCCCGCCGCCGCCGCGCTTGGCGCGCAGCGAACCGTCGTCGCCCACCTCGTACGAGACCGGGCCGCGATTGGACGCGACGAGCACCTGAGCGGCACCGCGAGGGGAGGGGGAAGCCGTAGAAGCCGTGGAAGCCATACGCCACAACCTAGCCCGGCCCGGAAACGCTCAAACGTACGGACGGCCGTCTGCGGACCGTATGAGTCCGTATACGACCGTCCGTGACCGTCTATGACTGTGCGGTTATGCCACCTTGCGGGACTGGTACTCGGTGATGTCCGCCATCGGCGGCCGTTCCTCCGTGTCCACGGAGTACGTGCGCGGCTCGAAGCCGTCCGGACCCCGTTCGAACTGGGTCAGGGACGGCCGGATGAGGTGACCGCGGGCCAGCCTCAGCTGAGCCGTGCGGTAGATCTGCGCGGCCATGCGACCCAGCGCCTGCCCGTCCTGGTGCCGGTGCTTGCGCACGCCGACGTCGACCTGGGCGAGGGCGTTCAGGCCCACCAGGTGCAGCGCGTCGACGAGCATGCCCAGCTCGACGCCGTAGCCGACGGGGAACGGCAGTTGTTCGAGCAGTGAGCGGCGGGCCGCGTACTCGCCGCCGAGCGGCTGCACGAAACCGGCCAGCTGCGGCCAGTGCATGTTCAGCAGCGGGCGCGCCATCAGCTCGGTGACCCGGCCGCCCTGGCCCGCCGCGCCGCCGAGCGGGCGGTCGTACATCGCCTTGACGAGGTCGACGCCGGGGTCGGTGAGCAGCGGGCCCACGATCCCGGTGACGAAGTCGGAGGAGAACTCCTTCAGGTCCGCGTCGATGAAGCAGACGATGTCACCGCTCGTCACGAGCAGCGAGCGCCACAGCACCTCGCCCTTGCCGGGCACGGCGGGGATGCGGGGCAGGATGTCGTCACGGTGCACGACCCGGGCGCCCGCCGCGGCGGCCACCTCGGAGGTGCGGTCGGTGGACCCGGAGTCGACGACGACGATCTCGTCGACGAGCGGGACCTGCTGCATGAGGTCGTGACGGATGATCGCGACGATGTCGCCGACCGTCGCTTCCTCGTTGAGCGCGGGCAGCACGACACTGACCGACTGGCCCGTGCGCTGCTTGGCGGCCAGAATCTTGTGGAGCGGGCGATCGGTCATGGACCAGGAGCGGGTGCTCAGCCAGCGCTCGACTTCCTTCAGCACGTTGCGCGGCTCCTCTGCGTTCTCTCGGCGAGCAGTGATCACGGAGTGTGTGTGATCCGTCTCGCGGTTCGGACGGCTCACTCAACTGTCCTGGCCTTCGGTTACAGTTTTGAACAACGCTGATGACCATCGCATGTCGGGGGTTGTCGACGCTCACGCAAGTGACACAACCGCATACACAACTGAACACCGCTCATCCAGAGGGGCAGAGGGATACGGCCCGTTGAAGCCCCGGCAACCCTCCAGCCGGTCTTGTCACGTTGATGTGGCGAGGCTCCCGGCTCGGGAAGGTGCCAAATCCGTCTCACGGCGAGATGCGTCGTGAGGAAGATGAGGAAAGGGCCTCGCCTCCATGGCTGCGCAGACTGTCGCAAGCACCACGAACCCCGCGAACACGGACACGAACTCCGCGAACGCCGTCGATCTCGGCCCCGCCGCCGCGCTGTCCTGCCGCGAGTGCGGCCACCGCGTCCCGCTCGGTCCGGTCTTCGCCTGCGAGGAGTGTTTCGGCCCGCTGGAGATCGCCTACGACTTCTCGGCCTACGACACCGAAGAGCTCCGCAAGCGCATCGAAGCGGGCCCCGCGAACATCTGGCGGTACGCGCCCCTGCTGCCCGTCCCCGCCGACGTGGCCGACAAGCCGAACATCAACCCCGGCTGGACCAAGCTCGTCCAGGCCGACAACCTCGCCCGCGAACTGGGCGTCGACGCGGGCAAGTTGTTCGTCAAGGACGACTCCGGCAACCCGACGCACTCCTTCAAGGACCGCGTCGTGGCCCAGGCCATCGAGGCCGCCCGCGCCTTCAACTTCACGACCCTCTCCTGCTCCTCCACCGGCAACCTCGCGGGCGCCGTCGGTGCCGCCGCCGCGCGGGCCGGCTTCCGCTCCTGCGTGTTCATCCCGCACGACCTGGAGCAGGGCAAGATCGTCATGGCCGCGATCTACGGCGGCGAGCTCGTCGGCATCGAGGGCAACTACGACGACGTGAACCGCTTCTGCTCCGAGCTGATCGGCGACCCGGCCGGCGAGGGCTGGGGCTTCGTCAACGTCAACCTGCGGCCGTACTACGCGGAGGGCTCCAAGACCCTCGCGTACGAGATCTGCGAGCAGCTGGGCTGGCAGCTCCCCGACCAGCTCGTGGTTCCCATCGCCTCCGGGTCGCAGCTCACGAAGATCGACAAGGGTCTGCAGGAGCTGATCAAGCTCGGGCTCGTCGAGGACAAGCCGTACAAGATCTTCGGGGCGCAGGCGGAAGGATGTTCGCCGGTGTCCGTCGCCTACAAGGCCGGGCATGACGTCGTACGTCCGCAGAAGCCGAACACGATCGCCAAGTCGCTGGCGATCGGGAACCCGGCGGACGGCCCTTACGTGCTGGACATCGCCCGGCGTACCGGTGGGGCTGTTGAGGACGTCAACGACGAGCAGGTTGTCGACGCGATCAAGTTGCTGGCCCGGACCGAGGGGATCTTCGCGGAGACCGCCGGTGGGGTGACCGTCGGTGTGGCGAAGAAGCTGATCGAGAACGGGTTGCTGGATCCGACGCTGACCACTGTCGTGTTGAACACCGGTGACGGTCTGAAGACGCTGGACGCGGTTGCCGGCACGGGGCTCACCGCGACGATCCGGCCGAACCTCGAGTCGTTCAGGGAAGCTGGGCTCGCGTCGTAAGCGTCGTTCTTTGTCTGCGGGCCCGTGGGGGTTGGTCGCGCCCGCGCGGCGGTAGCAGCACGTCGACACAGCCCCGCGCCCCTGAAAGCCAGAAGCCGTACCTGACCGGAGGTCTTGAGCATGAGCGTTTCTGTCCGCATCCCCACCATCCTTCGCACCTACACCGGCGGTAAGGCCGAGGTCTCCGCCGAAGGTGCCACCCTCGCCGAGGTCATCACGGACCTGGAGAAGAACCACACGGGCATCTCCGCCCGCGTCCTGGACGATCAGGGCAAGCTGCGGCGGTTCGTCAACGTGTACGTCAACGATGACGACGTGCGGTTCGAGCAGGGGCTGGAGACGGCCACTCCGGAGGGGGCCGGCGTCTCGATCATTCCGGCCGTCGCCGGCGGCTGATAATTACCCTCGGTAACGCCGATTACCAAGAGTTCATCGAATTGCCCCCTCCGTGAGAGAAGCGGAGGGGGCAATTCTGTAGGGTTGAGCGGGGTACAGTTGGGGAACGCGCTCCACTCCGCATGCCGGACGCATATGAGTACCCGCTCCGCGTGCGATGAGAAGTAGCCAAAGTGTGCAGACTTTTTGCGCGTTATGTTCCCTTTATCGGGCCCGACTTGCCCTGAAGTCGGACGAATTCTCCGTAAATTCCCGACCGGTCCTGCCCGGAATTCTCGTCGGATTGACCTGTTGCAGACGGCAGTTGGACGGATACATTCGGCCGCGGTCGACGCGTTCCGGCGCACGCCCCCAATCCTGTGGGGGGTGAGGTCTGACCCGGATCCGCGAAGTGCGGGTCCGTGCAAGGGCCAGTAATAGGGGAGTTAGGCATGGCTCAGGGCACCGTCAAATGGTTCAACGCGGAGAAGGGGTACGGCTTCATCGCGGTCGACGGTGGTGCGGATGTTTTCGTCCACTACAGCGCGATTCAGATGGACGGCTACCGCACCCTGGAAGAGGGTCAGCGGGTCGATTTCGAGATCTCGCAGGGTCAGAAGGGGCCGCAGGCGGACATGGTCCGGCTCGCGACCAGCTGAAGCACGCGCCGACGAACAGCAGCGACGTTCTTCGTTCCTCACCGAAGGGCTCGTACTCCTGGGGGGTCACCTCCTGGGGTACGGGCCCTTCGTCATGCCCGGAGCGTGCCCGGAGCGTGCCTCGCGCGTCCGTCACGCAGGCCCCGCGCGCACCTCGCGCGCCCCGTGAAGGAGGGGCCCAGAACGCGGGAGCCGCTTGCACTCGACCATGCCGAGTGCTAATCATTGGCGTTAGCACTCTGAAGGTGAGAGTGATAACGAAGGACCGGGTCGGTGAGGCCCGCAGGCCAGGTGGTGCAAGGAACCACGGGGCAGGCAGGCCGTCCGTCGCGGGCGCCAGCGCGGTCCGGAGCAATCCACCCCAGTCCGGGAGGACCACTTCACATGGCCAAGATCATCGCGTTCGACGAGGAGGCACGGCGCGGTCTCGAGCGCGGGATGAACCAGCTCGCCGACGCCGTCAAGGTCACCCTTGGCCCCAAGGGCCGCAACGTCGTCCTCGAGAAGAAGTGGGGCGCCCCCACGATCACCAACGATGGTGTTTCCATCGCCAAGGAGATCGAGCTCGAGGACCCGTACGAGAAGATCGGCGCCGAGCTGGTCAAGGAAGTCGCCAAGAAGACGGACGACGTCGCCGGTGACGGTACGACCACCGCGACCGTCCTGGCCCAGGCCCTCGTCAAGGAGGGTCTGCGCAACGTAGCCGCGGGCGCCAACCCGATGGCCCTCAAGCGCGGTATCGAGAAGGCCGTCGAGGCCGTCTCCGGTGCCCTGCTGGAGCAGGCCAAGGACGTGGAGACCAAGGAGCAGATCGCTTCTACGGCCTCCATCTCCGCCGCCGACACCCAGATCGGCGAGCTCATCGCCGAGGCGATGGACAAGGTCGGCAAGGAAGGCGTCATCACCGTCGAGGAGTCCCAGACCTTCGGTCTTGAGCTTGAGCTCACCGAGGGTATGCGCTTCGACAAGGGCTACATCTCGGCGTACTTCGCCACCGACATGGAGCGTATGGAGGCCGTCCTCGACGACCCCTACATCCTGATCGCCAACTCGAAGATCGCCAACGTCAAGGACCTGCTCCCGCTCCTGGAGAAGGTCATGCAGTCGGGCAAGCCGCTGCTGATCATCGCCGAGGACGTTGAGGGCGAGGCCCTGTCCACGCTGGTCGTCAACAAGATCCGCGGCACCTTCAAGTCCGTCGCCGTCAAGGCTCCGGGCTTCGGTGACCGTCGCAAGGCCATGCTCGGCGACATCGCCATCCTCACGGGCGGCGAGGTCATCTCCGAGGAGGTCGGCCTCAAGCTGGAGAACGCGACCGTGGATCTCCTCGGCCGCGCCCGCAAGGTCGTCATCACCAAGGACGAGACGACGATCGTCGACGGCTCGGGCTCGGCGGACCAGGTTGCCGGTCGCGTCAACCAGATCCGCGCCGAGATCGAGAACAGCGACTCGGACTACGACCGCGAGAAGCTCCAGGAGCGCCTCGCCAAGCTCGCCGGCGGCGTCGCCGTCATCAAGGCGGGCGCGGCCACCGAGGTCGAGCTCAAGGAGCGCAAGCACCGCATCGAGGACGCCGTTCGCAACGCGAAGGCGGCCGTCGAGGAGGGCATCGTCGCCGGTGGCGGCGTCGCGCTCATCCAGGCGGGCCACGTCTTCGAGAAGCTTGAGCTCGAAGGTGACGAGGCGACCGGTGCCGCGATCGTGAAGCTGGCCCTTGAGGCCCCGCTGAAGCAGATCGCCGTCAACGGTGGCCTCGAAGGCGGAGTCGTCGTCGAGAAGGTCCGCAACCTGCCCATCGGTCACGGCCTCAACGCCGCGACCGGTGAGTACGTGGACATGATCGCCGAGGGCATCATCGACCCGGCGAAGGTCACGCGCTCTGCCCTGCAGAACGCCGCGTCCATCGCCGCGCTGTTCCTCACCACCGAGGCCGTCATCGCAGACAAGCCCGAGAAGGCCGGTGCCGGCGCGGGTGCCGGTGGCGGCATGCCGGGCGGTGACATGGACTTCTGATCGACCTCTGGTTGATCAACGGTCTTACCGAGGGCGGTACTTCCTGTTCCGACAGGAGGTACCGCCCTCGGGCGTGTCCGGGTCACGGGTGGTCGGGGTCACAGGTGTCCGGGATCACAGGCCGAGGTGCGGGACGGTTGGAATGAGGGGCTTGGCCGGGGGGTTGTTGTTGACGCATGATCGATGCATACGCACATACCACCTGGTACCTGACGTCTGGCGCCTTGTGCCTGACACCCGGTAATCCCGAGGAGCCCCCACACGTGTCTACGACCGCCCCCGCCTCCCGAGCGGCCGAAATCCTCGGCCGTCCGATCACCCTCAACGGCCTGACCGTCCCGAACCGGATCGTGATGGCGCCGATGACCCGGCAGTTCTCGCCGGGCGGCATTCCCGGTGAGGACGTGGTGTCGTACTACGCCCGCCGCGCCGCCGCAGGTGTCGGTCTCATCGTCACCGAGGGCACCTACGTCGGTCACGACTCGGCCGGGCAGAGTGACGACATCCCGCGTTTCCACGGCGCGGAGCAGCTCGCGGGCTGGGCGAAGGTGGCCGAGGGCGTGCACGCGGCCGGCGGCACGATCGTGCCGCAGCTGTGGCACATCGGCATGGTCCGCGAGCAGGGCCAGCCCCCGTTCGCGGACGCCCCCGCGGTCGGCCCCTCCGGGCTGCGCATCGGCAGCGACGAGGTCACCGGTACGGCCATGACGCAGCGGGACCTGGACGACGTCATCGGCGCCTTCGCCGAGGCGGCTGCCGCCGCTGAGCGGATCGGCTTCGATGGCGTCGAGCTGCACGGCGCGCACGGCTACCTCCTCGACCAGTTCCTGTGGGCGGGCACCAACCGTCGTACGGACGCCTACGGCGGTGACGCGGTCGCCCGTACGAAGTTCGCGGCGGAGATCGTGGCCGCCGTACGCGAGACGGTCTCGCCGGAGTTCCCGATCATCTTCCGTTACTCGCAGTGGAAGCAGGACGTCTACGGCGCCCGTCTCGCCGAGACCCCGGAGGAGCTGGAGGCGATCCTGACTCCGCTCGCGGCGGCCGGTGTGGACGTCTTCCACGCGTCCACCCGCCGCTACTGGCTCCCCGAGTTCGAGGACGCCGGTTCCGACCTCAACCTCGCGGGCTGGACCAAGAAGCTCACCGGCAAGCAGACCATCACCGTCGGCTCGGTCGGCCTCGACGGCGACTTCCTCAAGGGCTTCCGCGGCGAGGGCGCCCCGGTCAAGGGCATCGAAGACCTCCTCGACAGCCTGGAGCGCGACGAGTTCGACATGGTGGCTGTCGGGCGGGCGCTGCTTCAGGATCCCGAGTGGGCGGCGAAGGTGCTTGCGGGGCGGGTGGAGGAGCTGGCGCCTTATGACGCGGCGGCGCTGCGCTCGCTGAGCTGAGCTGAGCTGAGCTGAGTTGTGGGTGCGGGTGGGTGGGGGTGCGCGTCCCGGGGGGGGGGGGGCCCCCCCCCCCCCCCCCCCCCCCCCGGGCCCCCCCCCCCCCCACCCCCACCGC
>NZ_JBHXME010000240.1:0-12246 GCF_042721125.1 Streptomyces sp. NPDC058469 | reverse complement strand
TCGGTCTGAGTCAGGTCGTCGGTCTTGGGCTCGGTCGAGCCGGGGGACGTGCCGTCTTCGGCGGACTTCGGACGGTCGTCGGTCTTCGGCCCGGTCGAGCCGGGGGACGTGCCGTCTTCGGCGGACTTCGGACGGTCGTCGGTCTTGGGCTCGGTCGAGCCGGGGGACGTGCCGTCTTCGGCGGACTTCGGGGCGGTGTCGGCCTCGGCCGCGTCCACCTCGGCTTCCGCGGGTTCGGCTTCAGGAGTCTCGGCAGCCTTGGGGGCATCGTCCGAGGTGGTGTCGGCGGCTTCCGGGTGCTCGTCAGCATCCGCGTCGGACCTGTCGGCCTGCGCAGCCCCGGCCTCCGGAGTCCCGTCCGCCTTGGAAGCGTCCTCCGAGTCGCCGTCGGCGTCGCTCTCGGCGGCAGCGTCAGCGACCTGCTCACCCTCGGTCACGTCTTCGTCGCCGTCGCCGTCGGACTCGGACGCGGTCTCGGCGTCAGCCGCATCGCGCGCCTCGTCGCCCTTGGCGGGCTTGGCGTCCTCGGGGTCACCAGTCGTCCCGGCGGCACCCTCGGCCCGCTCGCCCGCGGCGGCCTCCTGGGCGGTCTCAGCGCCCTTGGAGGCGTCGGCCACGGAGACTTCCCCCGCGTCCTCGGCGTCCGGGCTCTCCGGGCCTCCAGAGGGCGTCTCCGCGTCCTCGGGGCCCTCGGCCGTGGCAACGTCCTCCGCACCCTCGGTCACGTCAGCCGCCTCGCCCCCGGCCGACTTCTCGGCGCTCTCGGGGTCTTCGGCGCCGGCAGACGATTTCCCGGCCGACTTCTCGGCGTCCTCGGGGTCTTCGGCATCAGCGGCGCGATCCGCGCCCTGACCACCCTCGGCGGTCGGCTTCTCCCCGTCCGACCCCGACGTCACCCAAGCCGCCACAGCCGCACGCAACCGATCATCGCGCTCCGAGCCGCCCTTGGCGGAAGGGTTCTGCGTATCGGCGTCCTCGGAGGTCTCGGCGTCACCGGAGCCACTGGAGCTACCGGCGCCACCGGAGCCACTGGCCTCACCGGAGCCACTGGCCTCACAGGACCCAGCCGGCTCACCGGACCCAGCCGACCCACCGGCCTCGCCCGAGGCACCCGCACCCGCCTCTGCCTCAGCCCCCTCGGGCACCTCGGTGGGCTCGGCCGGCTCCGACCGCAGCTCCCGGATCGAGAAGATCTTCGTCGCCGTATCCACGCCACCGCGCTGAGCCGTGGACGGTGTCGCGTCCTCGCGGGCCACCGCCAACCGGGGATCGCGCTCACCCCGGGCCTCAGGAACCGGACTCGCGCTCCCCGGCGTCGGTTCTGCCGACGACTCGCGCTGCTTCGACCTGTCGGGGGACTCGCCCGCCACCGATGCCTCCTCCATGCGCCGCACGCTGCGCGTGCGTCAACCGAACCGACCGAGATAACCGAGTTAGCTACAAAAACAGCTGGAAAATCAGCTGGAAAATCTCATACCCGCGGTTCGGACAACGCATCAACACCGTTGTCCGAACCATGTACCAGTGTCCTGTGTGCGGGCTTAACCCCTGCGGTAGACGAGAACGACATACCTGCTGGTTCCATCACGAAGCGGTCACGCACCCTCGACAGACCAATGTGAGAGGGGTCACCCTGTCATTCATCCACGCGGGGAGGCATGGATGGGCAGGAGCCGCAGAACTCTTCCGGAAGAGCTTCTACTGCTGGCATTGGACCCGGCCACGGGTACCACTGCACAGCCGCAGTCGCTCGACCTCGGTCTGGCCGGAGCACAGCTAGTGGAGCTGGCGCTGGCCGGACGGATAGCCCCAGACGGGGATCGTATCGCCGTGGTCGTGCCACGGCCGACCGGAGATCCGACTTTGGACTGCGCGTTGGAGTTGCTGCGAAGGCGTGGCGCTCCCGTACGGGCAGTGAACTGGATTGGCGGGCCCCGACTGGGACTTCGCCAGACCTACCTCTCGCATCTGGAGCGGTGCGGCATGGTGCATGCCGTGGCGGGACAGATGTGCGGGGTATTGCCGACGACTCGCTATCAGGCGACGGACAACGAGATCAGCCGTGAGATCAGAGGCCGACTCGATTCCGCGATCCGCACCGGTGTGCCACCGGACCCGCGGACAGCCGCGCTCGCCGCACTGGCGCACGCGGTCGGTCTCGGCAAACACCTGTATCCGGGTAATGAGGGACGCTCGTCCCGCTCCCGGCTGCGGGACCTGATCAGACACGACCCCATGGGCGGACTCGTGGCGCATGCCGTGATGGACGTCCAGAACGGAGTGGCGGCACAGCCACGCCGTAGCCCGGCCCCGGCCGGCCGTCAGGCCGTGCCCGGATCAAGGCCACCGGAACCGGCTCGTGGTGTTCCGATGCAGCCGCACCGCGGCACCATGGCGCGCGCCGTGGCTCACTGAGCCGCAGTACCACGGCACACGTCGGCATCACGAACGACAGTCACGACACGACCGCACGACCGCACGGCCGAAGCACCGCACCACCGCAAGGCCGTAGCACCGCACGACCGCAGTACACGCACGCCGCACCGCCAGTCCCCAAGACCCGGTTCGGGAGCCGCTGGTCCGAGCGGGGTGGAGTAGACGTAACGTCTCTCCACCCCGCTCGGCCGCATCTACGGACGCCGCAGGCAACCGGAACATGGCTCGTACCTGCCGCATATCCACCGTTTCCCAGCGGTAGAAACCACCTTGGTGGCAGTCTGCTCAACAGCAGATACGCAAAGTGGCAAGCAGCGAGCAGCACGTAGCAGCAAGCAGTGGCAAGTAGAGGCATGCAGCCGGAGGTGCACGTTCCCGTGGCGTCAAGTGTCAATCCCACCGTCAGGAGACGCCGGTTGGGCCAGGAGTTGCGTCGACTCCGCGAGCTCAAGGGCATGACGGCCGAAGAAGTCGCCGAGCGGTTGCTGGTGTCGCAGTCGAAGATCAGCCGGCTGGAGAACGGGCGGCGCAGCATCAGCCAGCGCGACGTCCGCGACCTGTGCGGGGTCTACGAGGTCGAGGACGTCCGCATCGTCGACTCACTCATGCAGATGGCCAAGGACTCGCGCCAGCAAGGCTGGTGGCACTCCTTCGGCGACATCCCGTACAGCGTCTACATCGGGCTGGAGACGGACGCGGCGAGTCTGCGCGTCTACGATCCCCAGGTCGTCCCCGGTCTGTTGCAGACCCGGCAGTACGCCGAGGCGCTCATCACCGGGGCGTTGCCCGAGACCGCCCTGGCCGATGTCGAGAAGCGGGTCCAGGTGCGGCTGCGCCGGCAGGAGCGGATCTCCGCCCCGGAGAACCCGCTGCGGCTGTGGACCGTGATGGACGAGTCCGCGGTGCGCCGCGTGGTCGGCAACCGGTCCCTGATGCGGGACCAGTTGGAGCATCTCGTCGAGCAGTCCCAACTGCCGCACGTGACCGTGCAGGTGATCCCGTTCGACATGGGCGCCCATCCCGGGCTCAACGGGCAGTACGCGATCCTGGAGTTCCCCGACGCGGCGGACTCCAGCGTCGTCTACATCGAGGGCGTCACCAGCGACCTGTACCTGGAGAAGGCGAACGACGTCCAGAAGTACAGCGTGATGTACGAGCACTTGAGGGCGCAGGCCCTGAACGTGGACCAGTCCCGTCAGTTCATCGCGGACATCGCGAAGGATTACGCGCGCTGAGGGGCCCCTCCGGCGGAAGGTGCCGCACAGTACACCTTCCGCCGGGCGGGATGGAAGACACCAGGGGTATATGCCACCCGGTCGAGTGAATGGCCGCTCCGCCCGCCGATGTTGGCGAGTAGCGTCGATCACGCCATCGAGCAACGCACGTTGGCGCAAACCGTGTTGCGCGTCCGGAGTGTTCGTGGTCGGACGTGACGCGCGGTGACAGCAACTCATCAACTGGCATAACCGGAGCAAAAATGGCAATTCGTCAGGGCGCCACGGACACGTGGACCAAGTCCTCGTACTCCACCGGGAACGGCGCATGCGTCGAGATCAAGTCACCGGTTCTCGCGGCCATGGCCGTACGGGACTCCAAGGTCGACGGGGGTCCGGCGCTGGCCTTCCCCGCCGACTCGTGGAACGTCTTCGTGGCAGATGTCGCGCGGGGGGCGCACGACCTTCACTGATGTGGCTGGGTCACCTTTCACAACTCCATAAGCAGCACAGTGCAGTTCATGCACGACAAGCACGACAAACAGCACAAGCACCACATGCGGTACAAGCATTCAAGAAGAGCCCTCTCGACTGGCCCGCCGTCCTGGCCGAGGGGGCTCGGCTTGTGCCCGGCGCCGTACGCCGACCGGCGCCTCACTCCACCGCGAGCGCCACCGGGAGTGCCACCGGGAACGCCACGTCGCACACCGGGTCCCCGGGGCCCGCCGCGTCCCAGTCCGCGAAGTACACCTCGCGGCACGGCCCGGCGTACCGCAGGCCCTGCGCGGCGACCCACTGCTCCACCGCCTCGAACGCGGCCAGGATCTGCGGATGCGCCACCTGCGCCTTGGTGATCCGGGCGTACGCCAGCCGCCGGGCCGGCTCCACCCGGACCGCCGTCTGCCAGGCCCGCCCCTGCGCTGCCGCCCAGGCCCGCGCCGCCGCCTCGTCCGCGACCGGTACGCAGGACTCGGCCGGGCCGTCGCTCTCCATCGACACCTCGGCGTGGTAGACGACGAACGGCGCGGCGCTCACGCCCCCGCACTCCTTCGCCGCCGCCTCAAGTCGCCCCAGCGAGGCCCCGATCCAGGCCGGCAACTCGTCCGCGAGGGTGTGCCGGGTCTCGGTGATCAGCACCTGTTCCGGTACCTCGACCGTCTCGACCACGAACTTTCCGTACATCTCGGAGCTCCTCCCCGACAGCCGTGCACGGAGGTACTCGGCGAGCGTGCGCTGCCCGGCGACCTTGGTCTCGACGTCCGTCCAGTACGCGGCGAGGAGTTCCGCCGCGTCCGCCCCGTCGGCCTCGACCAGCTCGGCGATCCGGGCCAGCGGCATGTCCAACTGCCGTAGCAGCGCCACGAGTCGGGCCCGTTCGACCTGGTCGGCGCGGTAGTAGCGGTAACCGCTGACCTCGTCGACACGATCCGGGCACAGCAGCCCGAGCCGGTCGTACAGCCGCAAGGCCTTGGCCGAAAGCCGCGCCCGCGCCGCGAACGCGCCGATGGTCAGCAGTTCGTCGTCCACGCTTGCAGCCCCTTTTTCGGTCGGCTCGCCTCCGGCGCGCCAAAGCCGGCGTTGAGCCCGTGACCGTGCTCAGCCCTTCGGGCCTCCGCGCTCCCCCACGCTCGAATACGCTCGCGCGGGAGGGGCCCCCATCGCTCTCGACACCGACGCGCCCCTTTGGCTCGCTCGCCCTCCGTCACCGGGCGGTTTCTTTCCGCCCGGCGACAGGGACGCTCAGCCCTGCCCCAGGGGCAAGGTCAACACATTCCTAGGCGAGGGCGCCGTCGACCGCCGCCACGAGCTCCGCCGACTCCGGCTCGGTCTGCGGGGAGAAGCGGGCGACGACCGTACCGTCGCGGCCGATCAGGAACTTCTCGAAGTTCCAGCGGATGTCACCGGTGTGGCCCTCGCCGTCCGCGAAGCCGACGAGCCGGTCGTACAGCTCGTGCCGGCCGTCCCCGTTGACCTCGACCTTCTCGGTCAGCGGGAAGGTCACGCCGTACGTCGCCGAGCAGAACTCGGCGATCTCCTCGGCGCTGCCCGGCTCCTGCCCGAGGAACTGGTTGCAGGGCACGCCCAGCACGGTGAAGCCCTGCGCCGCGTACCGCTCCTGGAGCCGCTCAAGGCCCGTGTACTGGGGGGTCAGCCCGCACTTGGAGGCCACGTTCACCACGAGGACGGCCTTGCCCGCGTACTGGGAGAGGTCCGCCGAGCCGCCGGCGAGCGACCCGATCTGGACACCGAGGGGACCCGTGTTCTCTGTAGTCGTCATAACCGGATGCTAACTCCGGTAAATGTCGTTCTCCCCACGGGGCCCAGGGGTCTCCGGGCCTACGGGCGGCCCGTGCGTCTCAAGCCCGGCCGCTTTCACCACGACCTCCCCGGCCGCAGTCCGCGAATACAGCACCGACCGCCCCGCCCGCCGCCGCTCCACAAGACCCGCGTCCAGCAGCACCCGCAGATGCCGCCCCACCGAGCCCAGCGCCTGCCCGGTCACGGCGGTCAGCTGGCTGGTGCTCATCGGCGACCCGAGCAGCGTCAGCACGGCCGCCCGCGAGGGGCCCAGCAGCGCGCCCAGGCTCTCGGGCACGGGCCGCCCGCCATGGTCGGCGAGGACTCCCGCGCACGGGTAGATCATGGCGTACCGGTCCGGCTCCTCCCATGACGCCCACCCGGCCCTGGGCGTGACCGGCATGAAGAGCAGCTCGGCGCCGGAGATCTCCCGTGGCGGGTTCTCGTGCAGATTGATCTGCAGCCGGTTCTCCCCGAGCCACCGCGTCCGCCCCGGCTGCAACGCGTCCAGCACGGCCGCCCAGCCGCCCTGGCTCACCTGCGTGGTCCGTGCGACGACATCGGCCTCCAGCACACGCCGCCGCCGCGCCCAGTACGGCCGTACGGTCTCCTCCCAGACGTACTCCAGGACGCGTGCCGCCCGCTCGGGCAGATCGTCGCGCTCCAGGGCGGCGGGGAGCGGCCCGGCGAGGGAGACGCGCAGGTTCGCCCGCGCGTCCTGGGGCCGCGTCTCCCGCACCCGGGCGACGGTCTCCGCGAACGACTCCCGGTCCGTCTGCGTCGGACAGAAGAAGTCGGCGATCCAGGACCGCCCGAGCCCCGCCCGCACCAGCGCGCCGGTGACCGGATCGGCCGCCAACAGCCCTTGATATCCCGGCAGATGGTCCCGCAGCCACACCTGCTCACCGGGGTGCGCGCCCACCCCCGCGTGCAGCAGTTTCAGCGAGGCGAAGGTCTCCGCGAACGACGACAGCACGAACCGGCTCCGGGCGAGGGTGTCCGCGTTGAGCTGCCACAACCCCATCAGACCACCCCCGTGTTTCGCGTCCGGGCGAAAGAATAGGACCCCCGCGCCCACCCCCGCAGACTCCGCGCATGCGCAGCTACCGCGAGCTCTTCCGCGTTCCCGAATACACCCCGTTCTTCTTCTCCGCCGCCGTCCAGACCGCGGCCCTGACCATCAGCGGACTGGCGATCGCCACGCTGGTCTACCGGGCGACCGACTCGCCGTTACTGTCGGCGATGAGCATGTTCGGGCCGCAGCTCGCGCAGATGCTCGGCGCGACCTTCCTCCTGTCGGGCGCCGACCGGTTGCCCCCGCGGGCCACGCTGACCGGCATGAACCTCGGCTTCGCCGCCTGTACGGCGCTGCTGGCGCTGCCCGGCCTGCCGGTCGGGGCGGTCTTCGGCGTCGTGTTCCTCCAGGGACTGATCGCCTCGCTGGGCGGGGGAGTGAGCGGGGGTCTGCTGAACGAGATCCTGCCCAAGGACGGCTTCGTGCTGGGCCGTTCGGTGTTCAACATGGTCTTCGGACTGATGCAGGTCGGCGGTTTCGCGATGGGCGGTGCCCTGCTGGCGCTTCTGTCCCCCCGCTCCTGTCTGCTGCTGTCGGCGGCGCTGTACGCCACCACGGCCCTCGTCATCCGCGTGGGCCTGACCGCCCGCCCGCCACGCTCCTCGGGCCGCCCGTCCGTCGCGGCGACGTGGCGCACGAACGCCCTCCTGTGGTCCTCACGCCCCCGCCGCCTCACCTTCCTGGGCATGTGGGTCCCCAACGGCCTGATCGTCGGCTGCGAATCCCTCTACGTCTCCTACGACTCCGGGTCCGCCGGCGTGCTGTTCGCCTCCGCGGCGCTGGGCATGTTCGTCGGTGACATGAGTGTGGGCCGCTTCGTGCCGCCCGCCCTGCGCCCCCGCCTGGCCATCCCGCTCCGCCTCCTGCTGGCCACGCCGTACGTGTTCTTCGCGCTGCGGCCGGGGATGCCGTGGGCCGCCCTGGCCGTGTGCGTCGGTTCCGTCGGCTTCGCCGCGAGCCTCGTCCTGCAGGAACGCCTGATGGAACTCACCCCCGATGAACTCGCGGGCCACTCCTTCGGCCTGCGCTCCGCGGGCATGCTCACCATGCAGGGCGTGAGCGCGGCCCTCGCGGGCACGGTCGCCCAACTCACCTCACCGGGGACGGCGATGACCCTGATGGCCCTGGCATCGGCCGCGGTGACCCTGACGTTGGCGGCGCTCGCCCGGCAGGCGCGAGGGGAGGCCCCGGAGGTGCAAACGGCCTAAGGGTGAAGGGCGTTGGGTCGCCCGGCCGGGCGGGCAAGAACCTGGCCGGGCGTCCCGTCGCCTTCTTTACGCCCTTACGCCCTTACGCCCTTACGTCTTTACGTCTTTACGTCGGCCATCGCATCGTCACGAACGCCGAGGGAGCCCCGTTGACGCCCGAGCCCTCATCACCCCAACCACCCGAAGCCGACGCCCTGTTGAGGTTCCTCACGGCAGACCCGGAGGGGCGGCCCCGCCTCGCCCCGCGCGTCGCGGACGCGGTCGGTGCGGGGCCCCTGGAACGGATCGTCCAGGCGACCCTGACCCGCACCGGCCCCCGCCACCGTGACGGACAGCCCCGACGGCCTTCTCGTGACCGGCGAGGAGGGCCAGGTGCGCGCCTGGGCCCGCGCGGCGCCGGACGGCGAACTCCTCGCCCTGTACGTGGAAGGCGCCCGCTACCCCCCGCCCAGCAGCCGCGCCTCCCGCGCCGTACGGTCGAGGCGGGAGCCGCCCTCGCTACCAACTCCCGTACGGGAACCACGTGTTCATCGGCACGGGAGAGACAGACAATTCCGGCAACATTACCGAGACCTACCTCCACCTTCACCTTCACCTCCACCTCCACCTCCACCTGCACGCGGAGCGTGACGGGGTCGGGCTGGACCTGCGGTTCAGGGGGATACCGGGGAGGTTGTACCGGGGGAGGATGATCCGTACTTTTCCGTAGCCACAGGCATCCTTGACAGCGTGCGTACTGTTTCGCGACGTTTGAGCCCTGCCGAACTGTTCGTGTCTCGTCGTACCTTGGGATATGTACGCAGGACGCGGACGACGCGTCGTGGGGGAAAGTGGGGGGACGGTCGCCCATGCGATCCAACAGCAAGGCGGACATCACGATCCACAGACCGGAGGAGCTCACCACCACGCTCCGCCAGGCCTGGCACAAGGCGATGGACGAGTCGCCGGACTACGCGAACCCTTTTCTGGCACCGGAGTTCGCGGACGGCGTCGGCCGCTATCGCGGCGGCGCGCAGGTGGCGGTTCTGCACGAGAGCGGAGAGCCGGTCGGCTTCTTCCCGTACGAGCGCAACCCCGTCGGCGTCGGCCGGGCCATCGGCCTGGGCCTCTCCGACTGCCAGGCCCTGGTGCACCGGCCCGGTGTCACCTGGGACGTCCAGCAACTCCTGCGGGCCTGCGGCCTGTCGGTCTTCGAGTTCGACCATCTCGTCGAGGAACAGCAGCCGTTCGGCCGCTACGTCACCGGCACCTTCGCGTCCCCGGTGATCGACCTGAAGGACGGCGACGGCGAGGTCCCCTACCCGGAGTGGCTGCGCGGCGCGTACCCGGGCATCGCCAAGACGACGCTGAAGAAGGAACGCCGGCTGGGCCGCGACCTCGGCGAGATGCGGTTCGTCTACGACGAGCGCGACCCCGAGGTGCTGCGCACGCTGATGCGGTGGAAGTCGGCCCAGTACCGCAGGACCGGCCGCATGGACCGTTTCGCGCGCCCGTGGATCGTGGACCTGGTGGACCATCTCTTCCGCGTCCGCGAGGAACACTTCACCGGCATCCTGTCGGTCCTCTACGCCGGGGACCGCCCCGTGGCGGCCCACTTCGGACCCACGTCCCGCACGCTGTTCGCGGCCTGGTTCACGGCGTACGACCCCGAACTCCGGTACTACTCGCCCGGGTTGATCATGCACCTCAGGATGGCCGAGGAGGCGGGCCGGCACGGCGTACGCCTGATGGACCTGGGGCGCGGCGACAAGGAGTGGAAGGACTGGCTCAAGACCCGCGAACTGCGCGTCGGCGAGGGCTTCGCCACCCGCCCCCACCCGGTGGCGGCGGCCCACCGCCTGTGGCGCCGCCCGGTCCGCGGCCTGCGCAACACGGTCCTGGCCCACCAGTCACTGCGCGACCCGGCGGACCGCCTCCTCAAAACGGTGGGCACGCTGCGCACGACGGGCAAGGTGCCGCCGAAGAAGTGACGCAGTGAAGAAGTGACGATGCTGCAGCGTCGACTCGGGGCCCTGGACCGGAAGGTCGAGGGCCCTTCCGCGCTCTTGGGGCCTGCCCTGTCACCTGTACGACAGGCGGTCGTGGTAGACAACGCCGATGATGGTCAGGGCTGTTGATGCCCGGCCCGCGGGCGACCGCGCGACAACAGGAAGGGGCAACCCGTGCTTCTGAAGACCTTCCGCTGGTCGTTCGCGGTCACCGCGCTCGGCCTGGCCCTGGGAGTCTGGTACGGCGGGTGGACGGCGTTCGGCGTCATCGCGATCCTCGCCGTCCTGGAGATCTCGCTGTCCTTCGACAACGCGGTGGTCAACGCCGGGATCCTGAAGAAGATGTCCGCCTTCTGGCAGAGGATCTTCCTCACGGTCGGCGTCCTGATCGCGGTCTTCGGCATGCGCCTGGCGTTCCCGGTCGTGATCGTCGCGGTCACCGCGAAGCTCAATCCGTACGACGCGGTCAACCTGGCGCTGACCGACAAGAACCGCTACGAACAGCTGGTCACCGACGCCCACCCGGCGATTGCGGCCTTCGGCGGCATGTTCCTGCTGATGATCTTCCTGGACTTCATCTTCGAGGACCGGGACATCAAGTGGCTGGGCTGGCTGGAACGCCCCCTGGCCAAACTCGGCAAGGTCGACATGCTGTCGGTCTGCATCGCCCTGATCGTCCTGCTGATCACCTCGACGACCTTCGCGACCCACGCCCACCAGCACGGCGGCGCCCACGCGGACAAGGCCCAGACGGTGCTCGTCTCCGGCATCGCCGGCCTGATCACCTACATGATCGTCGGTGGCCTCTCGGGCTTCTTCGAGGACCGCCTGGAGGCGGAGGAGGAACGGGAACGGGAGAGCGACCGCTCGGCGGTAGTCCTGGCCGGTCAGGCAGCATTCTTCATGTTCCTGTACCTGGAAGTCCTCGACGCCTCCTTCTCCTTCGACGGAGTGATCGGCGCGTTCGCCATCACCAACGACATCGTCCTGATGGCGCTGGGCCTGGGCATCGGCGCGATGTACGTCCGCTCCCTGACGGTGTATCTCGTCCGCCAGGGCACCCTGGACGACTACGTGTACCTGGAGCACGGCGCGCACTACGCGATCGGCGCGCTTGCGGTGATCCTGATGGTGACCATCCAGTACCAGATCAACGAGGTCATCACGGGGCTGGTGGGGGTCGTACTGATCGGGTGGTCGTTCTGGTCCTCGGTGCGGCGGAACCGGGCGCTGGCGGAGGGGGAGGGGGCGACGGAGGCCGTGGATACGGCGAAGGTTCCCTAGAGAGCTAGAGAGCTAGAGAGCTAGGCAGCCGGCTGCCGCTCGCTCGGTACTCCACGGTCAGTCGAACCGGACGACGAGCCACACGTTCTCCGCGCCGTGCAGTCCGCCCAGCGTCCGCATGACCTCCCACGTGGGCTCCCAGTAGCTGCTGTCCCGCGACCGTACGACGGCTGCGCGCGCCGGAGCGGTCGGTCTCGTCCCAGTCGGCGCCGGCCAACTCGTCCCCGGTGATCCAGGTGGTGCTGTGGACGCGGTCGGGCCCGCCGTACCCGGCGAAGGCGGCGCGCACCTCGTCGGACGCGTCCAACGGCAGCCCCCGCCCCTCGGCCAGCGGCCGGAACCCGTAGGAATTGCGCACCCCGAAGAGACAGGCGAGCGCGTCGTACGCGTTCCCGGTGTTGAGAAGGATCAGATCGATCGCGCCCGCCCAGACGGAGTCCTCGTCATCCGCACCCCAGATCCGAGCGCCTGGCCTGCATTTGATCATTTCGCTCACGTCGGTGGACATGCTCGGATTGTGGCGGGCGGGGGTGGGGTTCTCCTGTGGGTTTCACAGCGAAGCCGGGAGCCGCCCACCTGGTCTGCAAGCCGATGGCCCCGAAACCTGGGGCGGGTTCGGGGCCATTTCGATGGCCTGAGATATTGGCTGTGCCCTCGGCAGGATTCGAACCTGCGACACCGGCTTTAGGAGAAAACGTAAAGCGATCATGAGGATCGGTGAGGCTGAATGAACCTCGGTGAGC
>NZ_JBHXME010000239.1:0-12280 GCF_042721125.1 Streptomyces sp. NPDC058469 | reverse complement strand
GACTCGGCCGGCCCGCCACCGTCCTTCGGGATTCTGCTCAGCAGGACGTGGTGAGGTAGTTCGTGGTCGGGGCGAGCAGGTGCTCGGCCCAGACGGTGTGCATCTTGATGTAGGCGTCGGGGTTGAGGAGGTCGGAGACCTGCTGGCCGAGCGGCTCCTCCAGGTGGGCGGAGTTGATGTGCTGCAGCAGGACGGTGAGGGTGTCGTCGAGGGTCGCGCCGCCGCCGTTGACGGCCGGGGTGAGGATCGACTCGATCCACACGGTGTGCATCTTGATGTAGCTGTCGAGGTTCAGCGCATCCTGGACCTGCTGGCCCGGGGACTGCTCCAGGTGGGCGGAGTTGATGTGCTGCAGGATCGGCAGCAGGACCTGCTGGACGCTGTGGCACTGCTCCGTGCCACCGCCGTCACCGCCAGTCGAGCCGCCCGTCGAACCGCCCGTGGAGCCACCGGTCGAACCGCCGGTGGAGCCGCCGGTGGAACCGCCCGTGCTGCCCCCGGTCGAACCGCCGGTCGAACCACCCGTGCTACCCCCGGTGGAACCTCCGGTCGAACCGCCCGTGCTGCCCCCGGTGGAGCCGCCCGTGCTGCCCCCAGAGCTGTCGGCCACCACGGTGATCGACGCCGTCATGTCCGGGTGCACGGCGCAGTAGTACTGGTACGTCCCGGCCTTGGTGAAGGTGTACGACCAGCTGTCGCCCTTCTGCAGGTTCCCCGAGTCGAACTTCGCGGGGCCGCTGGTGGTGGTGACCGTGTGCGGAGCGGTGTCCTCGTTGATCCACTTCACGGTCTGGCCGACCTTCACGGTCAGCTTCGGCGTCGCGAACTTGTAGCCCGTGATCTTGATCGTGTAGTCGGCCGCCTTGGCCGCGGCGGGCTGCGCCATGGTCATGGAGTGGGCGTCGGCCGCCGGCGCGGCCGTCTGCGGAGCCGCGGTTCCGGCGGATGCCTGCAGCAGGCTGAGGCAGGCGACCGCGGCGATACCGGCGCCCACGCCGGTGGCCAGCAGTGCACGGTTGCCCACCCGGGAACGCCGGTGGTGCTGCGGCGGGGCCGCGGGGGTGTCGTCAGTGCGCATAGTGGTGTCTCCGTTGTGAGATGGGAGGGGTGGGACGGGTTGCCGGTCAGCGCCCGGGGGCGGCCGTGACCAGCACACTCGTCGCGGCGAGGACGACGAGGACGAGCCCCGTCTCGGCCGCGACCGAGTAGACGAAGGGCCGTACGGTGGCGCGGTCACCGCGCAGCAGTACGGCGATGTCGAGCCGGGTACGCACCCAGCTCCGACTGCGCTGCGCGATGACCAACACCCCGGCCAGCAGCGCGAGTTTGACCAGCAGCAACTGCCCGTAGCCGGTGGAGAAGAGCGCGCCGAACGAGCCGACCACCTGCCAGGCCAGGACCGCTCCGGCCACCGCGATCGCCGCGACGGACACCCCCGCGAGGGCGGAGTAACCGGTGACCGCTGCCGACAGCTCCGCCGGGCGGCGCCGCGGCAGCACGCCGAGCAGCAGGAAGGTGAGTCCGCCCAGCCACACAGAGACGGCGAGCAGATGCACCAGATCGGCGACCGCGCCCCAGCCCGGATGAGTGCCCTCGGCGTTGTGGCCCGCCATACCGGTCGTCCGCAGCAGTCCCAGGCACACCACGCCCGCGCCGACCCGCCAGCCCGGCGACCGCGCGGCCCGCTCGCCGCCCTGCAGCAGCGCGGCCAGCACGACGGCCGCCAGCACCCACAGCAGCGCCCGGCAGGCCAGCACAATCCCGACCTCGCTGCCCAACAGGTCCGTGTACGTGGACAGATGAACCACGTCACCGAGCGAACCCATGGCCCCATACGCGCCCTGCAAGCCGGCACCCGCCACGGTCGCGAGGAGCCCGCACACCCAGGAGCCGGCCAGGATCCGACGGCTCCTAGGGTCCTCGCTCCCCTGCGGCCACAGCATCGCCAGGAAACCGAGCCCGCCCACGAAAAGCGCGAGCGCGAGATAGCCCACCCAGCGGGAGAGGGCCCACACGCCGCGCACGGTCCCGGAGGGTACGGCCACCCCAGCGCCGGCATCGGTATGCGCAGCAGACGCGCCGGCGTCACCGGTGCCGATACGGAAGGACAGCGTGCCGGACGTCGGATGGCCGTCCTCCATGTCAAGCACATGCCAATCCAGTACCAGCCGCCCCTGGGTGGCCGCCGGAGGGCGAACGGTCACACCGCCGCGCCCCCCACGGTCCGCGCGCGTCACGGCCAACTGCTTCCCGCTTGATGTGACGTGTACGTCAGCGAGGTCCACGGGTTCGCTGAAGACGAGGGTCACACGGCGCGGGGCCTGTTTCAGATGGGCGCCGTCCTTGGGCGAGGACGAGTCCAGCTCGGTGTGAGCGGACGCCGTGGGGGCGCCGAACAGCAGCGTCAGCAGGACGAGAAGTCCCGTGCACACAGCGCGAGTTCTCACGGATTCACCCCCGCGAGAAGGGACGGAGAGGGGGCCACACCGACGCATACGGCGGCGGAGTCGACGGATGACGAAGCGGACGGGGAAGGAGAAGGCGACGGAGAATTGCCGGCCAGGAGTCCGTCCAGCAGTCCAGTCACCGAACCGACCACCCCGCTCAACAACGGCTGCACGAGATGTACTTGACCGTCCTCACACGGCTTGGTGGGGCTGGGAGACGGCGCCGATGAGCCTGGAGAAGAGGGGGAAGGAGATGGCGACGACCCGCCGCCGGGGCCGGCTTCGCCCCCGTTGCCGCCGCTTCCACCAGGCAGGCCGGTATCGGCTCCGCCGTATCCGGTGGGCACGTCAGCCACCGGCAGTACACCTGAGCTGTCCGACGCCCCGGCCCCTGTGTCCCCGGGGGGAATGGCGGACTCGGCGGGGCCGGAACTGCTCCGTGCGGACGGCGCTGTCGGGGCCTGGGCGGCAGGCGGGGCCGCGCTGTCCAGCGCCTGAGGAGCCGGAGCACCGATGCCCGAGGCGTAGCCGAGAACGACGATCACCGCCGCGGCGAGCGCACCCGCGACGAATTCGTCCCGGTGATCTCCTGGCCAGGACGCCCTGGCGAAGAAGGACATGGCCCCTCCTGACGACTGCATATGGACTGCGACGCCAAGGAGTGCACCGACGCGAGGATTCCCTACGAATACACGTCCGTTAATGAGACGTTTCGTTGCCTCATTTCTGTACCACCCCGCTCTGTGAGAACGGGCCACCTCGGCCCCAATACGCGCATTACCTCCTATGGAGGAAGAGTGAATTCGACCACTCTCGCCACCATTTCTTCACTAAATTTACTCGAATGAATATTCCGTGGAATTCGAGAGACTCGGATGCCGGGGCACGAGCCCATCTACGCTCCCCGGGTGCCGTACTCGGCGTGGCGCCGAGTACGACAGCCTCAGATCTTGAGGTTGTGATCGGTTCTGCTCGGGTTGTCGCCAGGGCCGCAGGCGGGGCAGGGGTCGCCGCGCCGGCTGTAGTGGCTGACGGTGGCCCGGGTCTGGTGCAGGGCTCGCCAGCGGTGCCGCTGGAGGTGGCAGGCGTCGCTGTGGTGGGTGATCAGGGCGGTGGCCGCGCGGAGCTCTCCGAGCTCATCCGCGGCCCGCAATTCGTCTGTCCCTTTCTCGTTGACGGCGGCCTGTGTCTGGCCCAGGGGACAGGAGGGTGAGACGAACTTCTGTCTGACTCAATCGCCTGCAGTGGTCCTGATCTGGGCCTGCGGCTCTACCTGCCACGCTGCCAATCACGGATCACAGCATCCCGTGCGGGGTGGCCGAGTGGCTCTGTGGCCCAGTCTCGGCTGAGCGACCGCAGGGGCAGCACTCCAGGCGGGCCCCGCATAGGTGATGCGCCGCTCTCCACGACCGCTCATCGCGCCTCCCGCGGACTGGTCGCGCCCTGCGTTGTGGCTGAGTTGATTGGGCGCGTACATTGCCAACTCCCGTGCGGAAAGGAAGCCATGACAGCGGGTGAGTCACTGAGGGCGGTGCCGTACGGCGCGCTTGACGGGTTTCCCGACGATGCTGACGCGGTCGCTTTTGCGGGTGCCTACCGAGAGGCTGTGGCCCCCACTCGCCGCGCGGGGCTGGCAGCCGGGCTGCCGCTGGTGATCCTGCGCATTCCCGGCACGGGAGTCGCATACGAGCCGAGGGTGCGCCGCGTCATGGAGGCGCTGCGGCACCCACTCGATGACCGGGGCAAACACGTACCGTACGCCCTAGTGGAGCCGGGAGCAGGCCACGGGCTCCTGGCGCAGGAGGTGGGACGCAGGCTCACCTCCGGCATCCCCCGCCACATGACACCGGACCGGTTCCCCCACTTCTGGCTCATCACCGACCTCATCACGGAGGTCCTGGAGCGGCCAACCAGTGACTGGATCACAGGACGACGGCTGCGGGACATCGCCTATCGAAAGCGCGTGGAGCGCGGCGGGCTTCCTGCGTTGCTGTGGCGCCTTGGCGGTCCGGAAGGTCAACCACTCACCTATGGGTTGAGGGGCTGGCTGCTGAACAGCCTATGGCTGACGCTCACCCGGACTTTTCCCCGCTGGTGCTGGGCACGGCGCACCACACGTGAACTAGTCCGCCACGGCTGGCTCGGCGTGGAGTTCCGCCAGGAATCGGCTGCGGCGGATGTATTCGCGGCAATGAGCGAGATGGCGCAGTTGCAAATCCCGCGGCTGGCGTTCCCCTCCGGGCACCCTCGGCGTGAGCAGGCGCTCCAGGAGCTGGAGTACCTGCTGGTGCGGGCACTGCTGGAGGACTTGAGGAGACCGGCTGTCGGCCGCCTCCTGCCCCGCCGACGGCGCCGGACCGCCCGGCCCGTCTTGCTGGTGGCCCTCACGAAGGAAGGTGGCCAGGACGTCCAGGCGGTAGAGCGATTCCTGATCGCCTATCAGCGAGCGCGTGTTGCCACGCCGCCTCCGGGACCGCTGGTTATCGCGGTAGGGGCCCCCTCATACGCGCTGCTGCAACGGCTGGGCCACCCCGCAGAATGCGACCTGGCTCGGGCGGGCCTCCTGCTCGATCGCCGGTTGGATGGGGAGCCCATCGTGGTGCCCCTGCATGAGGAGCCCTTCGCCTGGCCGGGCATTCAGATCCGTCCGGTGGCACCGCAGTTGTTTAGGACGAGTTGGCGGACGATGACTGCGTTGGTGACAGGTACGACCGTGGTGGCCATGTCGGTCGGCGCATCCCTGCAATACTCCACTGCCTCAGAACCTGGACAGTTCATGGCGTCCGACACACCGGTGGTCGTCTCCGCGATCGTTGCTCTCGGCACCATGGTGAGCGCGCTGATCGGTGTTTCCGTCAGTTCCTTCGCCAGGTACGTGGAGGCCCGTGACCGGGGGAAGGCCGAGTTGATGCGTGCAGAGGCCGACGTGCTTCGAGCGCGCGCGGGACTTCCTCCTGTTGATTCGTCTCCCGAGGGTGAGTCGGAGCCTGCGCCCTCCAGTGATCCCGGAGCAGAGCCCGCGCCGCCGTCTGCCGCAGGGCCTCAAACGGCCTGACGGCGGCCGTGGCAAAGTCCAGATGTGCGGCCAGCCGAGTCCAGGCTGATGGCCACCGGAATTCCCGGTGTATGGCCGTCTGACCAGTGGTGTTCCTGATCACTTCCTTATCTGAAGGAGACCCCTCCGCCCGTTTGCTGGTGTTTGCGCGCATCAGCAACCGGCCGGAGAGGTCCTGTGACGAAGTCTGACAGAGAGATCATGGAAATCCTTGAGGCGTACGACCTGACCGGGACGGTCTGGTCTGCGGCGACCTTGACGGGGCACGACCCGAAGACGGTCAAGCGGTATGTCGAGGCCCGAAACGGCGGGCGCAATCCCTATGAGCGAGAGCCGCGGCCGAAGATGATCGATGCGTTCGGGGAGAAGGTCGAGGAGTGGGTCGAGCAGTCGAAGGCGACGATCCGCGCCGATGTGGTCCACGAGAAGCTCGTGAAGATGGGCTACCGGGGCAGCGCGCGCTCGACGAGGCGGGCGGTGAACGCGGCGAAACTGGCGTGGAAGGCGGGCAAGCGCCGGACGTACCGGCCGTGGATTCCTGAGCCGGGCCGGTGGCTGCAGTTCGACTGGGGCGAGGGGCCGCGCATCGCGGGGCGTCGGACCTGGCTGTTCTGCGCGTGGCTGTCCTGGTCGCGGTTTCGGGTGGTGATCCCGGTCTGGGACTGCACGTTGGGCACTTTGGTGGCCTGCCTGGACACCACGCTCAGGCGGATCGGCGGGGCGCCGACGTATGTGCTGACCGACAACGCGAAGACGGTCACCGTCGAGCACATCGCCGGGATCCCGGTGCGGCATCCGCAGATGGTCGCCGCGGGCCGGCACTACGGCTGCCAGGTGGTCAGTTGCGTGCCCTACGACCCCGAATCGAAGGGCGGCGCGGAGGCCACGGTCCGTATCGCGAAGGCCGACCTGGTGCCCACGGCTGCGAACCTGCTGGCCGCCTACGACACCTTCGCCGAGCTCGCCGATGCCTGCCTGACCTGGTGCGATGCGGTGAACTCGCGCCGCCACCGGGCGAGTGGGCAGATACCCGCGAGCCGTCTGGACGTCGAACGCACCACGCCGCATGTTCTGCCCGTCGAGCCGCTCGCGCTCGCGCTGGGCGAGGAGAGGCTGGTCGGCTCGGACCGCACGATCAGCTTCAACGCGGTGCGCTACTCGACCCCGCCGGGCTATACCGGTGCCAAGGTGCGGTGCCGGGTGGTCGGCGAGGAACTGTCCATCACCGCCCGCACCAACTCCGGTGACCTGATGGAGATTTGGCGCCACCAGCTCTCCACCCCGGGTGTTCCGCAGATCATCGACGCGCACTACCCCGACCATCCCGACGGCCGCAGCATCCACCAGCTGAGGCTGCGGCCCCGCTCGGAAGCGGAGATCGCGTTCATGGGCATCGGCCCCGGAGCCGGGCGCTGGCTCAAGGAAGCCGGACCCGCCGGCGCCACCCGCATCCGCGCCAAGATGGCCCGCGCGGTCGAGCTGGCCACCGTCCTGGGCAACGACAAAGTCGACCAGGCCCTTGGACTTGCGGCCACGGCCGGGCGCTTCGCCGACGGCGACCTGCTCTCGATCCTGGGACACCTCGCGGACAGCAAGCCCGTCGGCGAGGCCGTCCGCGCAGACGAAGCCCACTCCGTCCAGAACGGAACCAGTGGCTGGCAGGCCCTCGGTCAACTGCGACCGTCCCCAGGGAGTTGACGGCCGACTGACCGTGGTCAGTCCCCGACGAACCACAGATACCGGTGCACTCGCTGCTGGACGACCTGGCACAACTCGCGGGCCTGCCCAACCCAGTCACCGCCGCAAGCGGCCGGGAGCCGGTCGAGTTCCGCCAGCAGTAGCGGCACCTGCCGGTGGTTGAAGACCGCGTCGCCATACGGGTCCAGGGCCCAGAGCATCGGAAACTCCGCCGGGTCCAGATCCGCGAATGCAGCGGTCCACTCCACACCACCCTGGGCCCGGGCCACGACGTTCCCGCGGTCGCCCCGCACCGACATATTGATCATCCGCCGAACCTATCGGCGCCCGCCCCGACCCACGAAGGAATTAACGACTATGACGTTTCCCCAGGCCCCGGCGCTGCCCGAGGAACTCGACAAGCTCATGCGTCGCATGCGCCTGCCCTATATGCGCAAAGCGGCCCCGGACGTGCTGGCCACCGCCCGCGCTCAACGCTGGGATCCCGCCGAGGTTCTGCGGCTGCTGATAGCCGAGGAGGTCACCGGCCGCGATGCGGCCACCCGGCGTCTGCGGCGCCACTCGGCGAACTTCCCCACCGGCAAGACTCTGGGCTCCTGGCGGGCCGAGGACTCCACCATCCCTGAGCCCACTCAGAACTCCCTGACCACCCTGGAATGGATCGGCCGCGCCGAGAACTTGGTGATCGCCGGCCCGTCGGGGACGGGCAAGAGCCACTTCACCGAGGGCCTGGCCCAAGCCGCGATCGAGAAGGACATGCGGGTGTCCTGGTTCACCCTGGAGACGCTGAGTGCCGCGATCGGCAAGTCGAAGGTCGACGGGTCCACCGCACGGACCGTCGCCCGGATCTGCCGCGCGGACCTCATCGTCATCGACGACATCGGCCTGCTGCCCGTCGGAGAAGACGCCGCCGAGGCGTTCTACCGGATCATCGACGCCGCTTACGAGCGCCGATCCATCGCGGTCACCAGCAATATTCACCCCTCGGGCTTCGACACGATCATGCCGAAGACTCTCGCGGGCGCGAGCACCGATCGCCTCATGCACCATGCTCACCTCGTGACCACCACCGGCGACTCGCATCGCCTCGCCGAGGCCCTCGCCGGGAAGGGAGTGGTCCCCTTGAACTGACCCCACCCCGGGAACACCACCGGCCACACGCCTGGGTTTCTGATGGCCACCAGCCTGGGCATCTCAATGACCGTTGACATTCACCAAGGCTGCCGCGGTGGTGTAGCGGACGCGGTAGCCGGCCATCGCTGCCGCGGTGCCCAGTCCGATCAACAGGTGGGACTTGCCCGTGCCCGAGTCTCCGATGAGACACAGTGGGTAGCCCTTGGCAATCCACTCGCAGGTGGCGAGATTGTGGATCACTGCCGGATCGACGTTGGGATTGACGCGGTAGTCGAACTCCCTCAGCGACTTCTCGCGGGGAAAGTGAGCTGCCCTGATACGTCGCTCGGCCCGGCGCCGGTCCCGGTCCTCGCACTCGGCCATCAGCAGCTCGGCGAGGAACCCTGCATAGGACAGACCCTCGCGTTCGGCCCGGGCAATCGTGTCGGTGGCCTGGGCTCGCATGGTGGGCAGCCGCAGCAGTCGGCAGGCGGTGTCGATCGCCGCGTCGGATGCCTGTGCGGTCAGCGCGTGATGGGCGGTGGTCATGATGAGTCCTTCCGGCGAAGCTGCAACAGCTCGTCCCACCGCTCCAGGCGGGGCAGAGGACGCTGATCGGAGGGCAGAGCACGGGCGAGACGGTGCGACGTCAGAGGTGTGACCGGGGCCGGGTCCAGATCCAACGGCTCCGGGGCGAGGGTGCAGGCAGTGACGGTCGGCGCCCGCCCGGCTGCCTGGGCCGCCTTGCGTGCCTCCAGGGCGATGACGTCCTCGTTGAAGGTGCCTGCCGCGAGGGCCGCGCGGATCCCGGTCACCACGTCGGCGTGCTGCTGGTGGCGGTGCAGCAACAGCACTTTGACCAGGGCTTTCGTTCCTTCGGTGTCTCCGAGGACCTTCTTGGACGCGGCCCAGAACGCTTCGTGGACGGCCGTGAAGGTGCCCCCGGCGCGGGCCTGGTGGAGGGCCTCGGAGCGTTCCAGCGCCCCTGGCTTGGTCAGCAGGGCTTCCAAGTAGTGGTCCAGCACGAGGTGTTCGGCACCGCGGCCGGTCAGCCGCCGGTGGCGGGCGATCTCCCGCCGGCCGTCATAGACGGTCAGGTCGTCGCAGGTGAGCGTGACGGTGACCTTGCGGTCGATGAAGCGGACCGGGACCGAGTACCGGCACATCTTCACGGTGATCATGCCGTAGCGGTCGACGCGGGGTGTGAGGGTGATGCCGGTGGCGAACGGATCGTCCGGCAAGGGCAGCAGATGGCCGGCCTCGCGGGCGAAGTCCTGCGCGATCGTCCGCATCCTCGCCCCGATCCGCCGCTCGTTCTCCTTCGCCTCGAACTCGGCCAGCCGGGTGTTGAGTTCATCCACGCTGTCCACCCGCGGCACCGGGGTGAGGTAGTTGCGGCGGAAATAGCCGACCTGGCCCTCGACCCCGCCCTTCTCGTGGGCGCCGCGCAGGCCCGGCTCGCAGTAGAACGGGGTGAATCCGTAGTGCTCGTGGAAGTTGGTCCAGCGCGGGTTCTCCTCTCGCGAGCGGCTGCGGAAGACCACCTTCTTCACGGCCGGGGTGAGGTTGTCGTAGCGGACCTGACCGGACGGCACGCCGCCCAGCGTGGTCAGCGCGTGGACGTGCCCTTCGAAGAACGCCTGCTGACCGCACGAGCGCGAGATGCGGTGCACGGACTTGCCCGAATAGGCCAGCCGGAAGGCGAACAGATAGCAGCGGGTGCGCTGGCCGGCCAGGTCCACGTAGACGTCCCCGAAGTCGACCTCGGCGTCGGCGCCGAGTGCGTTGTGCCGGGTCACGAACGCCTCAGCAGGCGCCCCCGCCTGGGCGGCGATCTCCTTGCGCCGGGCCGCGACGAAGTCCCGAACCGTCGGATACGGGATTGCCTCGCCGAACTCCTCCTCGATCCGCGCAACGATCCGCCGCACGGTGTGCCGCTGCTTGCGCGGCGCCTCCAGATCAGCCCGCAGCCAGGCATCGACCCTCTTCTTGTACGGCTCCATCCGAGGTGACGTCCGTACCGCCCGACGGCGCGGGGTGGGAACGGGCGAGGAAAGCGCCTCCCGTACGAGGCGGCGGTGAACGCCGTATTTCTTCGACAGAGCGCGGATCGACAGCTGCCGCTGCCAGCTGTCCCGCCGGATCCGGTCGAACAGCTCTTGCTTGGACAAAGTCATCCGCAGCACCGCCCCTGCCGGACACCACAGGAACCGTCTCACCGCAAGAGCCGAGGTGGGGCCACTTCGCCCCGTCACCACCCCTCAATGCGCCCGTGCGACCCACCAACTGGGGCCGCTCGAAGCCAACATGCCGGGCCCGCTGAACGACGTCACAGCCAGGGAGTCGGTCGTCCGCCTGTTCCTAAAGGTCCGCTACGAGAAGTCGGTAGCCGACGTCCAATGTTTCGCGGTCGAGCAGGTCAGCATGCCGTTCGTGCCACAGGCCGGAAGACAGGTCGCTGGACAGCCGGGTCAGGCCCGGGCGGAGGACCTCTTCGCCGGTTTGGGCAAGCATCGAGATGCCTGCTCGAACTCCCGGATCGAGGTATGCCTCAGGTCGGCGCCAGAATGCAGCACCGAACCCGTCGATGCAGTCGTGCGGGATCAGGACCGTCTCGATGCGGGCTCCTCCCAGCAGCGCGACCAGCCGGTCGATCAGGACCGCCCGTGTGTCGACGACCGCAGCTGCCTCCGGCAGGTACTCGTCCAGCAGCCAGAACCTGCGGAAGATGGCCTGGTCCCACGTGAAGATGACGACGCGCTGCCGCGCGATCCGAAGGAGTTCCCCGATGCCGGCTTCTAGGTTCGTCCAGTGGTGCACGGTCAGCAGGGCCATCGCCGCGTCGGCCGAGTCGTCGGCGATGGGGATCGACTCTGCGGATGCCTGCAGGGCCCGCGCAGATCCGGCGGGACGTTGGGCGATCATCACCGCACTGGGTTCAACCGCCAGCACCGTTTGCGGTGGTTCATAGGAGCCGGTACCAGCACCGACGTTGATGACAGTGCCAGCATCGCCGAGCGCCTCGTGGATTTTGCCACCGATCCGCTGGTCGGGTCGTCGCGTGTGATTGTAGGTCGCACCGATGCGGTCATACGTCGTCACGACGGACAGTATGCCTCGTCACTCGCCACCTACCGTTGTTGATGAGCCATCCACAAGTATTGACAATTTCTCCCCACACGGTGACCACGTTCCGCCCCCATCCACCAGCGCGGCGCCGGTCGGCATCGGCGCCATGGCGATCACGACGCTGACAAGCCTTGCTCTCGCCCGCCGACGCTCGTCCGAGACCAGCCCGTGAGTCAGATGCACTCATCCCAACACTGGAGGTTCCATGCCCAAGGGCTACTGGGTCAGCGCCTACCGCACCATTTCAGACCCTGAGAAGCTGGCTGCTTACAACAAGCTGGCCCCTTCGGCCGTCAAGGCCGGGGGTGGTCGGATCCTCGCCCGTGGCGGTCGGGTCGTGGCGCATGACGCCGGAATCGCCGAGCGCACCGTCCTGATCGAGTTCGACAGCTTCGAGCAGGCCGTCGCGGCGCATGAGAGTGCGGCCTACCAGGAGGCGCTGGTCGCCCTCTCCGACGGCGTCGAGCGCGACTTCCGCATCGTCGAAGGCATCGATTGACCGAGGTCCAGTCGGATATGTCCCGGCTGCTTCGGCAGCAGTAGTCAACGCGGTTCCGCTTCTGTGGTGTGCGATCCTCGCGAGAACGAACGTCAGCGGTGCCTTCGGCGTCTCCTTAACGGTCGGCAGGGACCGGCCGCGTGTGAAGCGCCGATCCGTACGAGGAGACGCCGATGGCCCAAGCTCAGCGCCGCCGTGGTCGCACCACGCTGTCGGCCGTCTGCCTGGCTCTCGTGACCGCCGCAGCCGCCGGCTGTTCCGGGCCGGACATCCGCAGTGGCGCGCCTCCGCTGAAGCTGTGCGGGATCACGTTCTGGAGCGGCGCCGAGGGGATCGGCA